>CALEFO010000001.1 GCA_937877165.1 uncultured Lachnospiraceae bacterium
GATGCACCTGCCCGCACCGGAGCCCAACTGGGCAACCCGCGGCGACAAGCCGTTTATTCTGGAGACGGAGTGGGGCCCGATCGGCTGCGCGATCTGCTATGACAACTACGCATTCCCGGAGCTCACGAGATATTACGTTGCCAAGGGCTGCCGCATGCTGGTCAACAGCACCGCTCTGGCGCACTGCCACGGTCCTTATTTCGGTTCTCCCACTCTGGAGGCATCCGTCGTTCAGAACGGTATCTACATCGCATCCGCGAACATCGGCGGTCTGGACGTTGACAACTACTTCTGGGGCGGCAGCTCGATCATCGGCCCTGGCCAGAAGCACGAGTGGTCCTATTACTACTATGCAGGACGCCGCTTTACCGATGAGGATGCACCGGAAATCGAAATGTTCACGGCGACCATCGATCTGTCTCTCGCAAGCCGCTTTGCCTTCAAGCACAACCCGGCTGTCGGCGGAACCGACTGGAGACCGGACAAATATCTCGAGATGTACCAGGATGTCCTGAAGGATCCCAACTTCGGAAAATAAGGAAATAAGAGAATTTCACCGGAGCCCCTGCCGCATGCGGCAGGGGCTTTTGCGTTTTAAATACAAAATACAGTGTAAGATCAGTACCAAAGGTCCGTACCAGGTACGATGAAATTCTTCCTTTAAAGATGAGGCCATTTCTGCTATACTGCAGGTAGTTGCATAGCTTGGTTCCAATCTGTGAACGCCGTCTGCTGGTGGCAGCGGTCCTGTCTTGATCCTTTCTGATTCACATCGAACGAAACTTATGCAAATCATCCACCATTTATTTGCAGGAGTTTCGCAGCAGAGCCAGAAACGGATTCAGACACAGCTTGCGGATCTCCTGCACCACAATTTCATGCAGGAGGCAAGAATGAGAAACACAACCGTTACCATTACCGCATCGGAAGAAGACCAGAAGATCTTGGATCAGCACTGGGAGAAGGCTGGAATCGGAAATGATTACATTTTTTCCTGTGTCATGCGAAAGGAAGGCATCTTCCTTCAGCTGATGCAGCGCATTTTCCCAGAGCTTCATCTTTCCAAGGTAGAAAAGCATTCCCCACAGATGACCTTCTATGGGCCGGCTGGCAGCAAAAGTGTGCGATATGATGTCTATTCCGAAATAGACGGCAGAGTCTTTGACGTGGAGATGCAGCTGGCGACCAGAAAGAACGAACCGAAGCGCACCCGGTATTATCAGTGTCTTATGGACGAGCAGGTACTGCACCAGGGAGAAGATTATGCGAGGCTTCCGGATTCCTATGTTGTGATGATCAGTCCTCAGGATCTGTTTCATCAGGGAAGGCATATGTATCGTTTCCGAAATTATGAACAGACCGATCGGAATCTTGAACTGCGGGATGGAACAACGAAGGTGTTCCTGAATACAACAGGAAAGGGAAATGACATCCTGCCTGAGCTCAAGAATTTTCTGAACCTCATCAATGGTGATGAACCGGCAGATGAATTCTGTGAAGAGGTAGAAAAGGAGGTCTGGGCCACGAAGCAGGATGCGGAGACAAGGAGGAACTTCATGGACTTCGAATATGCGAAAATGCTTGCTGAAATCGACGCCAGAGAGAAAGGCCATCGTGAGGGGATGGAGCAAGGTCTGGAAGAAGGCCGGAAAGAAGGCTGGGAAGAAGGCCGGAAAGAAGGCCGGAAAGAAGGCCGGAAAGAAGGCCGGAAAGAAGCAAGACTGGAAATGGCAGCTTCTCTAATTCGTGATGAAATTCTTACGCTGTCAGATGCATCCAGCCGTTTTTCATTAAGCGAAAAAGAAATCAGTGACTGGATCAGGAAAAATGGCTAGCAAAGAGCTGCCGCATTCGGCACAGCCACGTTTGCGGATGATGACT
>CALEFO010000002.1 GCA_937877165.1 uncultured Lachnospiraceae bacterium
ACGAACAATCATGTGGTTGAGGATGCAGACAGCCTGGAGGTTCAGTTTATCGATGAGTCCACGGCGGAAGCGAAGATCAAGGGAACGGATGCCGGAAATGATCTGGCAGTGATCGCAGTCAGCCTGAAGGACATTGACAGTGACACGCTGAGTCAGATCCAGGTGGCAACGCTCGGAGATTCGGATGAGCTGAAGATCGGCGAGCCTGTGGTTGCAATCGGCAATGCACTCGGATATGGTCAGTCTGTGACGACCGGTGTTGTCAGTGCACTGGACCGCGAGCTGCAGGTTGAGAATGTATCCGGTACGTTCATTCAGACGGATGCGGCCATCAACCCCGGCAACTCCGGCGGACCGCTGGTAGATCTCAACGGCAATGTCATCGGGATCAACTCCAGTAAGATCGGTGGCGAGAAGGTAGACAGCATGGGATTTGCTATCCCGATTTCCAGAGCAGTTCCGATCATTGAGAATCTGATGAGCCAGAAGACCAAGGAGGCGGTTGCAGAAGAGGACCGCGGATATCTTGGTATCAGCGGCGTCAGTGTAACCAGTCAGGTCGCAAGTGCATATGATATGCCGGAAGGCGTTTATGTCGCACAGATCATTGATGGCGGCGGCGCGGCGGATTCGGATCTGCAGAAGGGTGATATCATCACGGCCATCGAGGGATCCTCGGTTACCGATATGGAGGCTCTTCAGAAGCAGCTCACCTACTACGCGGCAGGCGATAAGATCAAGCTGACGGTTGAGAGACAGGACGGCTCCGGTACCTATGAGGAGCAGACGGTTGAGGTAACGCTGGGAGACAAGAGTGCGATCCAGAAGTACGAAGACGATCAGAACAATTCCCAGAAGGACAGCAGCAAGCACAGCTTCGGCTATAAGAATGGCGGCAAGAGCGGGTCGGAAGACAGCTCCTCGGACAGCACAGAGGACCACTCCGGCGATGCGGGAACGGATGAGAGTGGAGATGCTGACACAGAGAGCGGAGACGATTCGGAAAGCCAGTATTACTCCTTCCCCTTCGGTGACCTGTTCGGAAGAAACTAATTGACCAGACTGGTCAGCCACAAAGAGACCGTGCGTTTTCGGCAGCGGGCATAGGAAAAGAAGATTCTATTTGAAAAAGAGGTATCTGGTGTAATCTGACAGGAAGAAGTCAGATGCATCAGATGCCTCTTTTGATGTAGATTGCAAAATAAGCGGCAGCCGGTGCGTCAGCACCGATGCTGCCGTTTGAACGTGACATATCAAATGACACGGTCAGACTTCCAGTTCCTTGCCGGTCAGAAGGCGGTAAGCCTCGAGATATTTTGCAATCGTCTTATCAATAACTTCCTGCGGAAGATTGTAGTTGCTGTCAGGATTTGCCTTGAGCCAGTCGCGGACGAACTGCTTGTCGAAGGAAGGCTGTGAATGGCCGGGCTCATACCCTTCTACCGGCCAGAAGCGGCTGGAATCGGGAGTCAGCATTTCGTCAGCCAGAATGACCTCTCCGTCCTCGTTCAGACCGAACTCGAACTTCGTGTCGGCAATGATGATACCCTTCGTACGTGCATAATCAGCACACTTGACATAAAGTGCAATGGTCGCATCCTTGATCTTCTGTGCGTATTCCTGACCGTGTCCGGGGAAAGCCTTCTCCAGAACATCGATGCTCTTCTCATAGGAAATGTTCTCGTCGTGATCGCCGATCTCTGCCTTTGTGCTGGGCGTGTAGATGGGCTCAGGGAGCCTGTCGCATTCCTTCAGTCCCTCGGGAAGACGGATGCCGCAGACCGTGCCGTTCTTCTGGTAGCTTGCCCAGCCGGAGCCGGTGATGTAGCCGCGGACGATGCACTCGATGGGAATCATGTTCAGCTTGCGGCACAGCATGCTGCGGCCGCGGAATTCCTCGGTGCGGAAGAACTCAGGCATGTCGTTCACATCGACGCTGAGCATGTGGTTCGGGATGACGTCCCTGGTGTAATCGAACCAGAAACGGGACATCTGTGTCAGAACACGGCCCTTGTTCGTGACCTTGTTCTTCAGGATGACATCGAATGCCGAGATCCGGTCGGTGGCGTACATGATCAGAGAATCGCC
>CALEFO010000003.1 GCA_937877165.1 uncultured Lachnospiraceae bacterium
ATCCGGCACCAGCGATGCCATATCAACCGTATGCACCATTCCCGTTCCGCCGCATTTGGCACACGCGCCTTGAGAATTGAACGCCAATTCCTCGGCGGATGGCGCATAGAAATGTACGCCGCACTCCGGGCAGACAAGCTCTTTTCCCGCCGCAACAAGCAAAGACGGCTCCAGATAATGTCCGTTCGGGCAGCGGTGGCTGGATAAGCGCGAGAACATCAGCCGAAGGCCGTTGAGAAGCTCCGTTCCCGTTCCGAAGGTGCTGCGGATCCCCGGCACGCCGGGGCGCTGATGCAGCGCCAGCGCAGCAGGAACATACAGCACCTCGTCCACACTGGCCTTGGATGCCTGTGTCATTCTGCGGCGGGTGTAGGTAGACAGGGCTTCAAGATAGCGGCGCGATCCCTCGGCGTACAGTACGCCCAGAGCCAGCGAAGATTTGCCGGAGCCGGACACGCCCGCAATGCCGACAATCTTCCCCAGAGGAATATCTACGTCAATATTCTTCAGATTGTGGACCTTCGCTCCGCGAATCAGCATTTTGTCGATCATTTTATACCTCTCCGTTTTTTGTGAGGGACTGCGATCCTCAAATTACATCATTTTTCTGCATGAGAGTTTTTATAGCCCCGGCGGATGTCCTCGGGCAGCTTATCCTGTAGAGATGGACAAACCAGACATCTTGACCACCTGTCCGGTTGTGTACATGGCTTTTCCTCCAAAATCCAAGATAAGCCTTGACATAAAGTCAGGGTTAGGTATTAGCATGAGTATATCATGTATAAAGAGGACGAAAGATGCTGCTTATTTTGAGGCGACAGCATAAATCATCCAAAAGGAAGTGTATCCGACATGCCAGATAAAAAAACGCTGTTTTTTACCTTTTTGAAAATCGGTGCCTTCACCTTCGGCGGGGGCTATGCCATGATCGCTCTTCTCGAGCGCGAATTCATTGAGAAAAGGAAGTGGATCTCGCGGGACGAATTTCTCGACATGATCGCCGTCGCAGAATCCACGCCGGGCCCCATGGCCATCAACAGCGCGACCTTTCTCGGCTACCGGTTTGCCGGCTTTGCCGGCGCCGCGGCCTCGACCGCTGCCGTCTGCCTTCCGTCGTTTGTCATCATCTATGCCATCTCGCTGTTCTTCGACCGGTTTCTGTCACTTTCCTTTGTTGCAAGTGCATTCCGCGGAATTCAGGTGTGTGTCGTATATCTGATCCTGTCCGCCGGGCTGAAGATGCTCCACAGCATGAGGAAGAGCCTTTTCTCCATTCTGATCCTGTGCGCGGTTCTCGCCGTGATGATCTTCAGCTCTGTCACCGCCGCAGGCTTCTCCTCTGTCTTCCTCATTCTCTTCAGCGGCATGGCCGGGCTTGCCGCATTCTGGCTGCGAAGAGCATTTGGAAACCAGAATGCAGAAGGCCATTCGTCCTAGCCGCTTTGCCAGGACCGCATCATCGGTCTCTCGTTCACCGGACAAACGGCCTGTTCGAAAATCAGTTCAGACTTGAAGTACAAGAAGGATTTTCTCATGATCTACTGGAAGCTTTTTTGGAATTTTCTTATGATCGGCTGCCTCTCCTTCGGGGGAGGCTACGGCATGATCTCACTCGTTCGCGAGACCGTTCTCAGGAACGGATGGCTGACCGAAAGTGAATTCTTAAACTTCATCGCCGTCTCGGAGTCAACGCCCGGCCCCCTCGCCGTCAACATGGCAACCTTCATCGGTTCCTCGCAGGGCGGAATTCCTGGATCTCTCCTTGCCACTCTGGGTGTCGTTCTTCCGTCCTTTTTCATCATTCTCCTGATTGCATCCGTCCTGAAGAATCTCATGAAATATCCCGCGGTCTGTGCCTTTCTCTCCGGGGTCCGGCCCTGCGTGGTGGCCATGATTCTCGCGACCGCCCTCACCATGGCGCTCTCGAATCTCCTTGGCTTCTCCGCCATCGGTGATGCCGCCTCGCCGGACCGGAAAGCCTTTTTCGTATTCGCGATTCTCGTCGGAATTCATGTCCTTTTCCGAAGAATCCGGAAAACGGCGCCGTCGCCAATTCTCATGATCGCATTCTCCGCCGTCCTGGGCGTGATTTTATTTTGAAGATACAGCCGCCAGGCCAGATAATTTTACGCCGTTTCGTTTTGCACGGCTTTCTTTTTCAGGCACTTCTGCAATTCCTCCAGAATCCTGTCGTCTTCCAAGGGCTTCGAGAGGTGCGCATTCATTCCGGCGACATGGCTGTTGACGATGTCCTCCGCAAAGGCATTGGCGCTCATCGCGATGATCGGAATGTCCGCGGCATCCGGCCGGTTCATCGCACGGATGCTGCGCGTCGCATCCCAGCCGTTCATCTTCGGCATCATGATATCCATGAAAATAACGCCGTAATAGCCCGGCATGGACCCTGCGAAACGCTCCACCGCCTCTTCTCCGTCCGCGGCGCAGTCCACCACCATGCCGTGGCTCTCCAGAAGGAATCTGGCAATCTCGGTGTTCAGTTCATTGTCCTCCGCCAGAAGGGCGTGCACCCCTTTCAGGCAGAGCGCCTCCTTCTCACCGCTCTGCGGCGCAGCCCCGACGAGCGCACCTTCCTGTTCCTGTGACGGATCCATCCGGAACGGAATCCGGACGGACACCGTCGTACCTTTTCCCCTTTCGCTTTTGATTTCGATCGTTCCGTCAAGTTTCTCCGTAAGCTTCCTGGCTATGGCAAGTCCGAGACCTGCCCCTTCGTACTGCGTCCGGCTCGTTTCATTTTCCTGCGCAAAAAGATCAAAGGCATGTGGAAGGAAGTCCTGCCCGATTCCGATTCCGTTATCCGCGCAGCAGAACTCATAAACGGCTCTGTCATCTTCTGTCGGCATTTCGGTACACCATACGCACACCGTTCCTCCCGGATTCGTAAATTTAACGGCATTGTCTGCAACCGCGAGCAGAATCCGTTCCGCATACGCAGGGTTTCCGATCAGTCTCGTATGAAGGATCCTCCCGCGCTCCCACAGCACCTCGTAATGGATGTTCTTTTCGACGGCGAGGCGCTGCTTCTCCGCATTGGTCCGGTTCAGAAGATCCGTCAGGTCAAACGCAATATCCTGAATATCCGTATCCCCGGCCTCGAGCTTACTCATTGCCAGAATATCGCTCACCAGGGCAACCAGATACCGGGACGATTTCATCATCTGTTCCCGGCACTTCTTCTGAACCGCCGGATCATCCGGATAGCGGTCCGCAAGCTCGATCATTCCCATGATTCCGTTGAGAGGCGTCCGGATGTCATGACTCATGTTCGAGAGGAAGCGGGTCTTCAGGGCGGTTTCCTTCTTCGCCTCCGCGACCTGATACAGAAGGTCCTG
>CALEFO010000004.1 GCA_937877165.1 uncultured Lachnospiraceae bacterium
CTCTTCCCACACAGGAAAAGGGTGTGCCTGACTACTTCCTATCTTGCTTTTTCTTACAGCTCCGGGAAGATCGACTTGAGTGCCGGGTAAAGCTTCCGATAGGTCTGATACTTCTTCTCGTATCTTGCGGCAAGCTCTGCATCGGGCTCTACCTTATCGGTGGTCTTTACGAGCCTGGAAACGGCATCCTTCACCGTCGGGTATTCTCCGCAGGCAACCGCTGCCAGAATGGCTCCGCCGTATCCGGGCCCCTGCTCGGTCTCCGGAGTGGTGAGCTCCAGGTTCAGAACATTGGCAAAGATCTTCTTCCACAGAGGGCTCTTTGCACCGCCGCCGCAGATCATGCTGGAGTGAATCTCAATGCCGAGCTTCTTTGCCGCCTCCAGGGAGTCACGAATGCCGAATGCAACGCCCTCCAGAACTGCCTGCGTCATATCCTCGCGGGTGGTGTCCATGGTCATTCCGATGAAGCAGCTGCGTGCTGCAGGATCGTTGTGCGGTGCACGCTCACCCATCAGATAGGGAAGGTAATAAACATGGTTGTTGCCCAGCCTGTCATCCGTGATGCCCTTCTGCTCTGCCGGGTAATCCGTAGTGCGGAGAATCTCATCCATGAACCACTTATTGCAGGAAGCCGCAGAGAGCATGCAGCCCATCAGATGGAAGCCGCCGTCCGCATGCGCAAATGCATGCAGTGCATTGCCGCTGTCCACTCCGAACGTATCCGAAGAAATAAAGATGGTTCCGGAAGTTCCGAGCGAAATGTTGCAGGCACCGTTTCCAACGGTTGCCGTTCCGATTGCTGCCGCTGCGTTGTCTCCTGCACCGGCTACTACCTTGACCTTCTCCGAAAGCCCAAGCTCCTTGGCAATCTCCGGTTTCAGCGTGCCGACTGCCTCATAGGATTCATAGAGCTTCGGCATCATCTCCTCGGTGATTCCGCAGATCTCCAGCATCGGCTTGCTCCAGCACTTGTTCTTCACATCCAGAAGAAGCATTCCGGAAGCATCGGAATAGTCCGTGCAGTTCACGCCGGAGAGCATGTAGTTGATGTAGTCCTTCGGAAGCATGACCTTGGCAAGCTTGGCAAACAGATCCGGCTCGTGCTTCTTCATCCAGAGAATCTTCGGAGCCGTAAATCCGGCAAAGGCAATGTTGCCGGTATATTCCGTCAGCTTATCCTTGCCGATGACATTGTTGAGGTAATCCGTCTCCTCCTGAGAGCGGCCATCGTTCCATAGAATCGCAGGACGAAGAACCCTATCCTCTGCATCCAGTGCAACAAGACCGTGCATCTGTCCGCCTGCTCCGATTCCTGCGACCTGGGACTTGTCGCAGTCCTTCGTCAGCTCCTGAATGCCTTCCTTCACAGCCGTCAGCCAGTCCTCCGGCTTCTGTTCCGACCAGCCCGGATGCGGGAAGAACAAAGGATATTCCTTCGAAACAATATTCTCGATCGTGCCGTCTTCTTTCATCAGAAGAAGCTTTACGGCAGAGGTACCAAGATCAATACCAATGTACAGCATGCAACTTTCCTCCTGTGCGATTTCGCCAATGTTCTTGATTCTTGAAATATTGCTCCGCAATATTCTGTCTCTGCCTGCTGCACCAGAGATTTCCGCAAAATCCAGCAGAAATTTCTCCTGCAAAACGAAGCACTTCAGAATACGGAGCACTACTTAAATAATATTATGAAAAGAAGGTACGGGAAAGTCAATGCAGGTTTCTGCCAGCCATCCTTCAAAAATTGCTCAGAAATGTCCGCAGCAGGAATCAGGACCGTTCTGAATGAACCCAACGGGCTTTTTGACTAATTTGGTCAGTGATGACCAGACTGGTCAAAAATATTATCTTTTTGGTCAATACAAATTTTCTTGCCGCCCGGATACTTTCCGACCTACAATAGAAATCAGGTATTTTATCAAGGAGGAATTTCATCATGGCATATAAACTGGAAGAAGCCAGACGTCTTGTCATCCGGGCAGGACTGGAACTTTTACAGTCTGGTCTGATTGCAAGGACCTGGGGCAACATCAGTGCGAGAATCAGTGACACACAGTTTGTCATCACGCCGAGCGGACGCGCCTACGAGGATCTGACGCCGGATCAGATTGTGATCACCAATATCACAGACGGTTCCTATGAAGGAGCGGTGAAGCCGTCCAGTGAGAAATGGATTCACGCCGATGCCTACCGGCTTCGCCCGGACGTGAATTTTGTCATTCATACCCATCAGAACTACGCTTCTGCCCTCAGCATTCTCGGGGAACAGACGATGGAGGTTCCGAAGACGCAGGAGCTTTCCGCTCTTCTTGGCCCGGAGGTTCCAACCGCAGCATACGGTCCGAATGGTTCGCAGGAGCTCAGCCAGAACGTCATTCATGCCATTACGCGCTGTCCCTCCTCTTCTGCCCTTCTGATGGCCAATCACGGCGCAGAGTGCATGGGAACAAGCTATGAAAACGCCTTTGCAGTCGCACATGCGCTGGAGAAGCTCTCCAAAGCCCGCTACCGCTCCATGATCCGGATGAGTCTTGCCTACGGCCTCATTCTTCCCACGGATGCCCAGATCGACGAGGAAGACACCAGAGGAAGCGATCTGTCCGGATACTGTGAGTTTCTCCCAGATGGATACGGTGAGGCCTTTGCCGTGCTTTCCAGTGCTCCGTTTACGGTAGCTGCCAGCAAAATTGCGGTTCCCGTTCTCTACCCCTATATCGATGACCAGGCACAGATCGCAGGAACCGATCTCCCGATCCTGTCCCAGGATGCGAATGCTGCAGAGATTTCCGAGGCGCTGAAGACGAGAAACGCAGTTCTTCTTCGCGGAAAGGGTGCTGTCTGCACCGGAGCTTCACGCGAAGACGCCTTTGCCGCAGTGATGGTTCTGGAGAAAGGGTGCCGTGCCGCAATGCTCGCCCGTGTACGCGGCGATGTCGCGCCGCTTTCTGCAGCGCACGCAGAGGCGGACCGAACAGCCTATGTGACCTCCTATTCAAAGCTGAAAGATGAAAAATAACGAAAGGCGTCAAAGAGGCGCCAAAAGAAAAGACAGGAAAAGGTGGTGATTGGTGATGCAAAAATCCCAAAAGGCAGGAATGCCGGAGACATACTCTCAGGAGGTAGACGAGAAAAATACGCTGAAAATGAGAGAAATCCTAAAGGACCTCCCGCAGTTCTGCCGCCAGTTTTTCCGGGGAATTTCCGAGAACACCGGAACCCGGACAAGACTGGCCTACGCCTATGATCTCCGCGTTTTTTTCGAATATATGCACGAGAACAACAAAGAGCTTGCCAAACTGGATATTCCGAATTTCCCGGTTTCCGTGCTGGACCTGATTCAGAAGGTCGACATTGAGGAATTTCTGGACTGGACCTCCTATTATGAGAAAAACGGCAAGATTTACACCAATGACGAGCGTGGAAAATCAAGAAAGCTTTCCGCCATTCGCAGCATGTATCACTACTTCTACCAGTCGGAGCAAATCAGCCGCGATGTATCCGCACTGATTCCCATGCCGAAGCTCCATGAGAAGCCGATCATCCGCCTGGAGCCGAATGAGGTAGCAAAGCTCCTGGACCTTGTCGAAGGCGGCGATGGACTTACAAAGGCAGAGCAGCGCTATCATGACAAGACTGCAGTCCGCGACACTGCTCTTCTTACGCTTCTTCTCGGGACCGGCATCCGTGTCAGCGAATGCGTTGGCCTGGATCTGAGCGATGTCAACTTTGACGAAAACGGTATCCGTGTACATCGAAAGGGCGGCTACGATGCCATCGTTTATTTCGGAGACGAGGTGGAACAGGCGCTTCGCCGTTATATGGAAAACCGGATGCAGACAATCCCGCAGGAGGGGTCCGAGAATGCCCTCTTTCTCTCCCTGCAGAACCGCCGCATCACGGTCCGCTCCGTTGAAAAACTGGTAAAAAAATACGCCTCCCGCATCACGACGCTGAAGAAAATTACGCCGCACAAGCTCCGCAGCACCTACGGCACAAGCCTCTACCGCGAGACCGGCGACATCTATCTCGTTGCAGATGTCCTTGGACATAAGGACGTCAATACCACGCGCAAGCACTACGCCGCCATCGAAGAAGACCGGCGGCGCCGTGCTGCCAACATTGTAAGGTTGCGCGAAGACGAATCGCATACATAAAAGCTGCCGCTTTATGTAAGCTTCATATCTCCATCCTTCACCCATCCGAGCTTACGCAGAAAGTGATTGATGAGCGGGCACAGAACTGCCGGAAGGACAAACGAAATGAGAATCAGTCCGGCCCAATCCCATGCGGTAACGGCGTTCTTCGTTCCCGCTGCGATATCATTGATCCAGCCTGTGTAGACACCGATCTGCCCCACCAGACCACAGGTTCCCATTCCAGAGGAAACCGCCGCTCCGTTCATCTGCAGACGAAACAGGCAGGTCGCAAGAGGTCCCGTGATCGCAGACGTCAGAATCGGTGCAATCCAGATCCTGGGATTCTTAACAATGTTCCCCATCTGCAGCATGGAGGTTCCGATTCCCTGTGAAATCAGTCCGCCCCATTTATTCTCCTTGAAAGACATCACGGCAAAGCCGACCATCTGCGCACAGCAGCCGGCAACCGCCGCTCCGCCCGCAAGTCCCGTCAATCCAAGGGCTGCGCAGATCGCCGCCGAGGAAATCGGGAGTGTCAGTGCAATGCCGACCAAAACGGACACCAGAACGCCCATCAGGAACGGCTGCAGATCCGTTGCCCACATGATCAGGGTTCCTGCCTTCATCGCTGCCTTTCCGAGTGCCGGAGCCCACCATGCCGAGAGACCGACACCGACAGCAATCGTCACGAGTGGTGTGACGAGAATATCAATTTTCGTCTCCTTAGAGACGGCTTTGCCGATCTCGGAAGCTACGATCGCAACGAACAGGACCGCCAAAGGGCCGCCCGCTCCGCCGAGCGCATTTGAGGCAAAGCCGACTGTAATCAATGAAAACAGAACAAGAGGCGGGCAGTGAAGCGCGTAACCGATCGCAACCGCCATAGCAGGGCCGCTCATAGCCGATGCAAGAGATCCGACCGTATACTGTGTGTCGTTCACGGTGGCCACTGCCGTGGTCAGAAACGGGATATGAAACTGTGTGCCGATGGTATTGATGATGGTACCGATCAAAAGCGAGCAGAACAATCCCTGCGCCATCGCTCCCAGTGCATCAATCCCATACCTGCGGAGGGATATTTCAATATCCTTCCGCTTCAAAAATGCCTTGAATTTTTCCATAATAAACTCCTCACACTCTCCTCATAAAACACGTAAAAGCAGCAGGACAGCGCCCTTTCGTGCAAACCAAAAGGCCGGGATTTCTATTTCCCGGCCTTTCGCCTATTCAATAATCGAAATATTACTGAAGCATCCCGATGATTTCTTCCACACTCTTTCCGGAAGCTGCAACGGCATCCAGAAGCTTTTGCTGCTCTTCCAGCTTCTTTGCGCTCTCCAGAGCTGCAAGCTCCTTCTTCTTCGCTTTCAGCTTCGCAGACAGATCATCGATATCTGCCTGTACCAGCACCATCTGCTCCTCTACGGATTCGGGTTTCTTCTTACGTCCTCTCGGCATTAGAATATTCCTCCTTATTATGGAATAAAATTTAAATTGCAGTACTTTCTCATTGAGAAATTCTTCCGATATTTCTGCCCTGCAAAAATACTGTACATTTATTTATATGCACTATACCTTATCCTTTCATTTTTGTCATCTTTTTATTTTTCTACCCCACTGAACTTTCTTCAGAAGTCAAAATGACGCAGGTAAAACATAAATCCGTCCTCCGGAAGCGGCTTCGAATAATAGTATCCCTGCAGGTAATCAACGCCTCTGGAAATCAGGTCTTCCCGCTGCCTTTTCGTCTCTACGCCTTCCACAACCGCCTGCAGGTGAAGATCCCGGATCAGATGCAGCATATTATCGAAAATCACCTGATTATTTTGATTGTTCTCACAAGCCCACAGGAAGCTTTTGTCGATCTTGATCAATCGGAACGGATATTTGAGAAGATACGAATAATTCGAATTTCCGGTTCCGAAATCATCCAGGGAAAATCCGAATCCGGCCTCCTGGAAGAGCCTCATGACACGCTTCATCGTGATTTCCGAATAAACCACAGCGGTTTCCGTAATTTCCAGATTGATACGCTGCGGCGAAATATTGTACATATCCGCAATGGCCTTCATCCGTTCCACGATCCCGAGGTCCATGCACTGCACCGTAGACAAATTGACCTCTACAAACTGCAGTCCGTACCGCTCCGGGCGCTGCTCGGCAAGAAACCGGCATACCTTCTCGAACACAATTTCTCCAATGTGCGAGACGGTTCCCGTTTTCTCTGCAATCGGAATAAACTCGTCCGGCGGAATCGCGCCGAGCTCGCTGTCAGTCAGTCTCACCAGAGCCTCAGCCGAATGAATACGGCCGCTTTTCGTGTCGTAAATCGGCTGATAATACACGTCAAAGGCCTGATTGTCCAGTGCCCTTCGGATCGCACGCTCAACCGCAAGCTTTCTTGTCTCATTCTTCATCTCGTCCGCGACATAGACCTCTTCCAGCGGGAGATTGCTGTTGTACGTCGCGGTCGCGAAGACAAAGAGCTGCTCCGGGGTTTTCGCCCGGTCCGGGACGCTCGTCAGCCATACCTGAGCCGGAATGGCAACCTCGGTATCACTGCAGTTCCAGAGCCCTCCGAAACGCCTTCTGATCCGCTCTGCAAGCTCTCTTGCCGATTTCTCCGACGCATTGTACATCACAATGGCAAACTCTCCCGTTCCGACGCGGAAGACGCTGACATTCATCTGATAGAGGCTGCGCAGCCAGTTTCCGATTTGCAGCATCACTCTGCTCAAAATATCGGAGCCGAGAATCGCGCTGTAGTGCTCCATCCCCTGAAGCTTCACCGCAAGAACATAGGAGGAATAGCCGGTTCCGTAGAGCAGCTCTATTTCCCTGCGAAGAGCATAACGGCTGTAGAGACCGGTCTCCGGTTCCTGCATCTCCTCTCCGCTTCCGAGAAAAAGGAAGCAGCAGATCATGAACATGGACTGAACAAAAAGCGCCGCACGCATGTAGGGAAGTACTATCTCCAGCGCAAGGCTTACAAGAAATCCGGAAGAAAAGGAAATGACGTAAATAAATTCCTGACGGACCACTCTCCGGTAACGGAATAAAAGGACCAGACAATACACCGCATAAAATCCCATCATCACAAGATAAAGAATTTTCAGCAGCGTCCAGCCGGGAATGCCGAGGATATCGTAGGACAAAAAGCCCTTCTGCAGAGCAGTTCCTGCAATAAACAGAATCAAAATGATTTCCGGAAGGCAGAACAAGAAAAGATACCGCCCCTTCAGTCCATGAATTCTTCCTGTCAGGATCATCAGGTACAGGGCGATGAAGAATTCCACCAGAATGAAGGACAAATGCGCTCCTGCCGTCAGAATCTCCAGCGCAGTGTCCGGATACTGTACACCGAGATTCTGAAGGGCCCCTGTTCCGAATTCGCACAAAGAGGTCACAAGCATCATCAATAGGGCAGCTGCAAAAATACGTACCTTTTTGCTCCTTGTATTCTTCCGGAGCAAAAGGCTTAAAAGCAGAACGCCATTCAGGACTGCCGCACACAGATCAAAATTCAGATTATATCTTCCAATCGGATACATGCTGTCTCCATTCACTTTTTCTGCAAATAACCAGCAATGATTGCGAGCAGACGGTCCGTGTTGACCGGCTTGGAGACATGATCGTTCATACCTGCCCGCATGCAGCTCTCACGGTCATCCAGAAAAGCATTGGCTGTCATCGCAATGATCGGCACAGAAGAAGCGTCCTCCCGCTTCATGGCCCGGATTGCTCTTGTCGCCTCAATGCCATTCATCCGCGGCATCATCAAATCCATCAGAATAACATCAAACTCATGCGGTGCAGATTTCCGGAAGCATTCCACAGCCGCCTGGCCATCCCAGGCCTTGACAACCTCAGCTCCGCCATCCCGCAGCATGAAGTCCGCAATTTCCATATTGATCTCATCATCTTCGACCAGAAGGATTTTTGAGCCGCGGATGGACGCAGGCGTTTCCTCCCTTGCGGGTCTTTGGCCTGGGTTTTCCTGAAGCTTCTGCATATCGGTCTCCAGATCCTTGATGTCCAGAACGCCATTCATCAGATCCAGAAGATAGCGTGCGCTGGTAAGGATCTTCTCCCGTGCCTCCTGCTGCTTCTCCATATCCTCCGAATAATGCTCGCTGATTGCCACCATTCCGCAGATGCCGTTGATCGTTGTGCGGATGTCATGGCTGATTCTCCGAAGATAGCTGGTTTTGACTTCATTCTCCCGGATCGCGTCGTCCGCCGTGCGATTTAAGAGATTCTCATAATCCAGCTCTTTTAATTTCTGGCTGTGAATGTTTCGCGCCACGATGACAAGGGCACCGATCCTGCCGTCCTCTTCACCGCGCTTCTGCGCGATCAAACGAATTTTCTGCCAGATGCCAGACTGATTCCGGTATTCGAATTCCAGGGTCTTGGCGAATTTCATCCGCACATCCACCGACCGGAAATTCATAAAATCAAGATATCTTTTCCGGAATTCCCTGTCGACGCAGTTCTCTGCATAGGTCCGGAACAACTCTTCCGGAGTTTCGCATTGATCCGCCATGGCGCGGAATTCCTTTTCACCCTGAATCGTCCGAAAGCTGTTTTCCCTGAGATTGACATAAATTGCCCGCTCATAGATTGTCCCGATCGCCTGATAAATGTCAACGTAGCGAAGCTGTGCGATTTTGCTGGAGGCTTTGTTCCATCCAACGAACAATCCCATAAGAAGAATGATGGCAAAATACGCCAGATCCTTCACGCAGACCTCCGGACTTGCAAATGTTAATTCAGAAATGACAAGAAGCAGATAAACAATTCCGTGGAGGAGCAGGGCGTCCACGGGAATCACATCAAACAGGCACGGAATTGCGAACAGCGCGATGCAGACCGTCAAACTGACCTCCGCCGGATGCAGGACAATCCCATAATAAATACTGGTCAGATACCATAGAAGGGAAAAAACAAAAATCATGCACCGGATTCTGCCGCAGTGTTTGCGTCCATACTCTGCCTCGGTTTTGGAAGCAATCGAAAGAATTCCCAAAAGAAAGGAAACAGCAAGAATGGGCAGATCCTCTGCAATGCAGAAGCCGTCATGAATACACTGAACGATCAGGTACAAAAGAAGAACCGCAATCCCCATGACCGAATAGACCGAAAGAAGCGGAAGATTTCCCTTTGCGAGTTCTTCCTCATACTTCCGGATATCCTCATCCTGATATCCAAGATTCAGAAATGACTTCCACCAATTCTTCTGATTCACGCTTCTCCTCTCCGCGAAATAGTTCTTTCGCCTGCCGCATCAGAATTCCGATGTTTTTACTTTGCAGTTTGAATTATTTTATCAAAATATTCCGATAAATTAAACAAAAACTTTACACTTCGTTATGATATACTGAATTGTAGCAATGTTCGATTTTCACGATAAGGGAGGGTGATTATGATGTACAGCACACGCGCAGAACTGAAGCAGCAGGCTAAAAGCCTGATTTCATCCCATTACTGGCCGGTAATCGGTGCAACATTTCTTGCGCTTCTGATTTATCAGGCCGCAACTTCTGCTTTTTCTCTGGCTTCTTTTTTTCTTTTCCCGATTCTTTGCGGCCTGACCCTGTATTATCTGGCGCTCGCGGACGGAAAGGAAACAACCATCGGCGATCTTTTTAACAATGGCTTCGACACGGCGTATTACCTTCGGCGTGTGGGCGGCTATGCCTGGATGTCGCTTTTCATTTTCCTGTGGAGTCTTCTGTTCGTCATCCCCGGCATCGTCAAGTCGTTTTCCTACGCACTGACTCCATATATTCTGGCACGCTATCCCAAGGTCAAGGCACAGGATGCCCTGAAGGTTTCCATGGCCTGCATGGACGGGCACAGGGCAGAGCTCTTTGCTCTGTATCTCTCCTTCCTCGGATGGGGAATTCTCTCCTCCGTCACGCTTGGCATCGTCGGCATCTTCTTCGTAATGCCATATCTTTTGATCACCGTCACGCTCTGGCAGCGTCAGGTGATGGAGGATGCCATCATGCAGGGTAAATTTACCTATGTGGAAGACAACGTCATTGACGGAATGGCAGACGTAGCCTCTGTTCCGCCCCTGTTGCAGGATGATTCTTCCGATCAGAGCAATCTCTGAATTCATGAATACCCGCGAAATGATAAGAAGGCGGATGCAGAACATATGTTCTGCATCCGCCTTCTTGCTATATTTTTTGAAGCAAGACGCCGCTTTTACCGCCTGATGCCATTTCTACAGCTGAATGCCATTCTTCACGCAGAGCTTCCTTGCGGATTCCACGGAATCCACTCCGGTCTTGTTCTTGATCGGCGCAAATTCGCAGGAGCGCTCCACCTCATAGGGAAGACAGGACTCCATCTCGTGCACCATATCCAGAATCAGCTGCTCAAACTTAAATCCGTTCGGCGTTTCCGGCTTGATAAAATTGCCATTTGCATCCATGTAAGGAATCTTCTTCTCCACGATATGAAGCATCAGCTTGTCATCCATGATCTCTTCGAGCTGATCCTCGCGGAACAGATAATTCAGAATGACACCGAAATTATAGGCAGGGTTTCCATTCGCATCCTTTGCATTCAGAAGCTCCGGTGTCATCTCGTAATACTCGACAATGGACGGTCTCCCATCCTCCAGGCACATCGCACCTACCTTTTCATCCGGTGCTGCCTTGCGGACCACCTTGGCACCGCTCACACAGTTTTCTGCAATGGTCGCACCGACAAAGACAGGATCCGCAATTCTCTGCAGAACATTGTCCACAGCAAAGCAGTTCAGCCACTCCACACCAAGCTCATGCAGCTTGTCAAGGAGCCCGGCTTTGTTCATAGAGCTGAACCAGCCACCGTTTCCATTCGGCGAGGATGCCATCTGGCAGCGGCTCTCCATATAGATCTTTCCGTCATAATCCGTGGCCGGTGCCATATCCTGCCGAAAGAAGAACACCTTATCCGGGTCGTAACCGAAATAGTCGTGTTCTTTCATGAATGCAACGGTCGTGTCATGGTTCTTGTCACTCGTCATGATAAAGAACGGGAAGAACGTCCCTGCCTCCCTGACGACATCCATCATGTTCTCGATCAATCTCTGCATAATAAAGACAGGGTGGGTGACGCCGATGTCATACATGCACTTCGGATGATCTGAACCAAGGCGTGTTCCCATTCCTCCGGCAAGAAGAACTGCAGCGACCTTCCCCTCACGGATTTCCTTCAGACCGATCGCACGGTACTCGTCTTCCTTCTCCTGAATCTCCGGAATCTCCATTGCCTTCAGCGGCGTAATGACGCCGCGTCCCGGCAGCTCATCCCTATGATGAACATACTTCGTCACAGACAGATCCATCTGCTCAATCTGCGAAAGGAGCTTTTCCTGTTCCTCCTGCGTCAACGTATCATAATACCTCAGGACATGAGACTGCCCATATTCTTCCAGTTTCTTCTCTGCCAGTGCCTTTCTTTCCTCCATCATCTCCATTGATGACCCTCCCTGTTTATGATGCTCTCTATCGGATCTGCTTCTGGACCCGGCTGTTCTTCAGCAGCAGACGCCTTTTTCGGTTTGAAAGAACTCCCTTCTTTTTGAAGTTCTCCACTTTATTCTACCCCATTTTCTGATCTTTGTCAGAAAACGGAGGAAAACCGGCCGGCAGTGGAACACTCCAAGAAAAAAAGCATCAAACACAGCAATCTTTGCTCACAACGGGAAAGCCCCGGAGTACAAGGCACTCCGGGGCTTTCCTGGTATGAATTTA
>CALEFO010000005.1 GCA_937877165.1 uncultured Lachnospiraceae bacterium
AAAGAAAAGCCTCACAAACCTTGATTTTACAAGATTTGTAAGGCTTTCTCATGGATGGAGATGACGGGGATCGAACCCGCGACCTCCAGATTGCGAACCTGGCGCTCTCCCAGCTGAGCTACATCCCCATATCGGGAACAGGTAAAAGTATAGCACCATCCTGCCAGGAAAGTCCACGATTATTTTTAACGATCCGGCTCATGTTAATTTCAAGAAGGAGGGGACCGCCTGTAGGCAAGTGTCAACGCCTCCGTCTTCCTTACTTCCGGTCTCTCCAATACTTCTTCGCAGCCTTCTGCACCGCGGTCAGAACGGCGAACAGAACCACCGTGTCAATCGGCAGCTGGATGAGATTGGAGACGACCCGGTGCGGCAGAAGGGCCCAGAAGCCCTTTCCGTACAGCATATCCAGCCACAGGGTATTGAGCCCGACATTGACGATGAGCTTGACCAGAATCTCCGGCACGAGCACCCGCCAGAAGGTCACCTTCTTATGATAAAGGAAGAGACCGAAGATCACTGCCGCAGCCGCCGCGCTGATGGAGAAGCCCGGAAAGAAGCTTCCGTCCGGATTGATGAGAAACTTCAGGAAATCCATCACCGCACCGAAGACGCCTCCGACCACCGGTCCCATCAGATAATCCACCATCAGGTTCGGAATCTCCGAAACACCGATCTTCATGTAGGGACTCAGGCGGATCGAGCCGACGAAGCTAAGAACTACCGACAATGCCCCCATGACACCACAGAAGACAATGTTCCGCAGCTCCTTGAATTCCTCTGCCGAGCTGATCCAGATGTTTCTGTTCACTTTCTGATCGTTGTCTGCCTTTTTTTCCATAAAAATACCTCCTTTGCGCAGGTATTCCGTACCGCACAAAGGAGGCTTTTGCACTCATTTTATGCAGCAGCGGGATGCGAAACGAACACCGTAGACAGACCTCTCTGTCTTTCGTCCGCAGGACAACTCCCTGTTCCCACGGCACTTCAGGATCTTTGTCAGAAAGCATTTCCGGCAAAGTCCAACGCGTTCATTCCTACTCTGCAACGTTCTGATTAATTCAGCAACACCCGGGATTTCCGCAGGGAAATCGGGGTGTGCTGAATGGTTACACAACTTCTTGTATCCTGTCAGGCCTGACTGATCTTGTCCATGATCCCGGAGGCGATTCCGCACCGGTCCGGCATCTTGCTGCCGTCCGAGAGGTCTCCCTCCAGTTCAATGTCAAAGCACTGATCCGCGAGCTCCATCAGCTCATCGTCAGAAAGCTCTGCGGCCTGTTCCGCCGACAAGTCAAATTCTCTCTTCAGGAACTCCAGTTCCTTCTCCGTAAAGGCAATCATCTGCTTCACACAGCCTCAATGGATTCCTGTTTACATGTTATTGCTGTCGTCATCATTGTCCTTGCGGGACAGGAAGGACGGGATCACGATATTCTGGGTGTCCCCTGTGTGGATGCTGCCCGGGTTAAAGTGGTACTGCGGTGCCTGATATCTGGGCTGCGCAGCCTGCTGACCGGTTCCAGGTACGCCGTATCCCTGACCTGCATTCTGCTGCGGCTGCGCGTAGGCTCCCTGTGAAGGAACACTGTAAGCCGGTGCTGCTCCCTGGCCCGCGCTGTACTGCGCGCCATAGTTCGTTCCAGCGGGCTGGCCGTTCTGAACAAAGCCCTGGCGCTGGCCCTGATTCTGCTGCGGCTGCGCGTAAGGATTCGGCTGGAAGCCTCCCTGTACTCCCTGGAAGGTCGGGTTCGGCGTGAAGGGCTTCTTCATGAACGGATTCTGCTGCGCCTCGGGCTCTTCCTTCTTTTTCTGCTGGCGCTGGCCGATACCGGTTGCAATCACCGTAACATTGCAGCTGTCCGCATTGGACTCATCGTACTTCGCACCGAAGATAACGTTGATGTCATCGCCGGTGATGTCGCGGATATAGGAAGCGGCATCATTGGCATCGAACAGGGAAATGTCACCGGAAATGTTCAGGATCACATCCGTTGCGCCGTCAATGGAGGTCTCCAGAAGAGGAGATTCCACGGCCATCTTCACGGCCTCGGTTGCCTTGTCGTCGCCCTTGCCGAAGCCGATGCCGACATGAGCAATGCCCTTGTCGCGCATAACGGTCTGCACATCCGCAAAGTCCAGATTGATGATGGACGGAACATTGATCAGATCCGTGATTCCCTGAACAGCCTGCTGCAGGACCTCATCCGCCTTGCGCAGCGCATCCGGAAGGGTCGTTCTGCGGTCCATGATCTCCAGCAGACGGTCATTCGGAATCACGATCAGCGTATCGACGTTGGGGGTGATGTTCTCGATGCCGGACATTGCCTTCTGCATTCTTGCCCTTGCCTCGAAGCTGAACGGCTTTGTGACAACGCCGACAGTCAGGATTCCCTGCTCCTTGGCAAGCTTTGCAACAACGGGAGCCGCTCCGGTTCCGGTACCGCCGCCCATGCCGCAGGTGACAAAAACCATATCCGCACCCTTGAGCGCTGCGGTGATCTCCTCCGCGCTCTCCTCGGCGGCCTTCTTGCCGACCTCGGGATTTGCGCCTGCTCCCAGACCCCTTGTCAGCTTCGCTCCGATCTGGAGAAGCTTCGGTGCCTTGCAGCGCTGCAGAGCCTGCACATCGGTATTCACACCGATGAATTCCACTCCGCTGATTTCCTCTTCCACCATCCGGTTTACTGCGTTGTTTCCGGCTCCGCCAACACCTACGACGATAATTCTGCAAGCGGTTTCGTTTTCGTCTGTTTTGATCTCCAGCACGGTAGTGCCTCCTTATGAATTATTTTCTATTCTTTATCACTTCAGCTGCAATCTATCCCTGCCAGGTTCGGCCTTTGCTTCCTGCCGTTCCAAGCCGGGCTCCGAAAAAAAGCCTCGGAGTTTACTCAGAAATACGCATTCGTATACAAAGTTTAATATACAATCGTATTCCGGAATAATCAATAAATAAACGGACGGTTCACGTTCTTTTCACGATTTTTCCGTAAATGTAACCTGCCCCGTGTCCGGTGTGAAATCCGCCATCTCGAGCGTTCCTGCTTTACCCTCCAGCGACGGCAGGATTTTCGAAAGATTGGAAATCTTTTCGTCCATGTACTCATCCTCGCCAAGGTTCACGCACACATCGCCGAAATAGGCGCTGATTTTGCTGCCGCTCCCGACGTAGATCCGGTCCGCGCTCAGCCCATACTTGCCAAAGAGCTGTGTCGTCTCCAGAATCCTTGCAAAAATCGTTTCGTCCTCCACCGGAAGACTCTCATTCAGAACGATGTGGTCAAACGAAAGTCCGGTTACCTCCGGCACGTCATCCATTTTCTCCGAAGAGGACTCCACCACCATTCCGTTCCGGTCAAAATACATGTATCTGCCCAGATAGGTCACGTATCCGGCCAGCGACTTCTCGTACACTGTGATGTGAATGGTGTCATGTGAAACCACCTCCACGTCCATGGACTCCACAAACGGCACGTCCTTGATCGGCTGATTCTTGTAGCGCCAGGACAGGATCATAGAGTTGTCTCCAAGGAACCCGCCCATTGCAAACTTCTCCACCTCTTCGTCCGTGTAATGCGTGCTCCCTTCCACAGTGACATACCGCACCTTGAAGTAGGCAATGAAAAAAACGGCCGCCAAAAGCACTGCACCGAGGATCAAAGCGAAAATCAGCCGGAACCGGTTGCGCCTCCTTCGGATCTGATCCTGAATGTACAGACTTGCATCCTCGTAATCCTCCCGCGTCCTTCTCATGCCGCATCCCCCTGCCGGCTGTTTCGCGCCACATTGAGCACGAGTCCGATTTCCGCCAGAAGAATCATGATGGACGAACCTCCGTAGGAGAAAAACGGAAGCGTTACACCGGTATTCGGAATTGAATTCGTCACAACAGCGATATTCAGGATCACCTGCACCGCAATGTGGACCATGACGCCCACCGTGATGAGCGAACCAAACAGATCGCTGGCATGCGTTGCAACAACCATCATGCGCCAGCACAGGATGATGAACAGCATGATGATGGAAAGCGCGCCGAACAGTCCCAGCTCCTCACAGATAATGGAGAAAATCATGTCGTTCTGCGCCTCGGGGATGTAGCCGAGCTTCTGCATGCTCTGTCCAAGACCCTTGCCGAAAATTCCGCCTGATCCGATGCCGTACAATCCCTGCAGGACCTGAAAGCCCTTGCCATCTGCATAGGCCGAAGGATCCAGCCACACCAGGATACGTTGGATACGGAAGGTTCCGCCCGCACCTCCTGACTTCATCGCCCAGAACACAATACCAGCCGCAAGCACCACCACCAAAGCCGCCAATACGAAATATCTCCGGTAGTCCTCTGCTGTCACAAAGAGCATGCCAGCCGCAATCACCAGTACGATAATGGCCGAGCTCAGGTTGCTCGTAATGCCGTAAATCATTGCCGCTTCCACCACGGCAGGAGCCAGGATGGTGAAAATTCCCTTCCATGTCTGCAGAGTTCTCTGCGTCACTCTGCTCAGCCACACCGCCGTCATGATAATCACTGCGAACTTCGAAATCTCTGCAGGCTGAACCGAAATCGGTCCGATGTAAATCCAGCGTTTCGCGCCGTTCACCATCGTTCCAAACGGAATGATCAAAACAATCATGCCAAGGGAAAACACGTAAAGGAACAGATAAACCTTCTTCCAGAATTTCAACGGAATCCTGGAAACTGCCACCATTCCGGCCAGGCCCATCAGGGAGGAAGCAAGCTGCCTCTTCAGGTAATGCGCCGAATCGCCGAAGTCCAGTCCCGCCTCGTAGGAGCTCGTGGAATACAGCATCACAAGGCCGAACGCCAGAAAGAACAAAACGATGAAAATCAGCGTGTAATCCTGCGTCGGTTCCTTCTTCCTTGTCCGGACCGCGTAGAGCTCTCTCCCATTTCTGTTCGAAGAGCGATTCCCTGTGCGCTGCGGATTCGGATTCCTACGATTTCCTGTTGCGTTTCCGGCAGAACCGCTGCGCGGTGTTCCATGTGCAGTTTTCCCGTTTCTGCCTTGCGACATTTCTTTCAGAGATTCCTTTCCTGTTCTGCCGCGCCGCGCCTTTATCCAGCGGCGGAATTTTCCAAAAGAGCAATTTCCTTTCTGCATTTGCTCCGATCATGCCTCGTGCAGACCCTGGCAAATACTCTCACCACAGTCCCAGAAGAGCTACGGCACCAAGGAGAACCGTAATAATCGTAAACAGGGCAACGACCTGCACCTCGCTGTAGCCGCCGAGCTCGAAGTGATGATGGATCGGTGCCATGCGGAACAGACGCTTTCCATGTGTTTTCTTGAAATAAGCAACCTGCAGGATGACCGAGACAACCTCCAGAAGGTAGATGAAACCCACAATCGGGATGAACAGCGGCAGCTGCAGCGTATAGGAAATGCCGACCACGAAGCCGCCCAGGGCAAGAGACCCGGTGTCCCCCATGAAAACCTTCGCCGGATGCGCATTGTATAAAAGAAAGCCAAGGAGCGCACCGATCATGGCTCCGCCTGCCGCAGATACGCCGCTTCCCGCACACGCCGCTGCGATGGTAAAAAACAGGGCAACCGCAATCGTCACACACGTGGACAGGCCGTCCACTCCATCCGTGAAGTTAGTTCCGTTGACCGTAGCAATGGCAATGAAAACCAGGGCCGGGAAACTTAAAATACCGAGATTCAGTACCATGCCTTCTGCAAACGGAACCTTCATGGAAAGCTCGATTTCATTGAAGAAAACCAGAATCAGACCGAACACAATGGAGATAACGATCTGCAGCGCCATCTTCTGCTTCACGGAAAGTCCGTCACTGCTCCTCTTCTTCACCTTCAGAAAGTCATCAATGAAGCCAACCAGTCCAAAGCCCAGCGTAAGAAACAGAACGGGAAGAACCTCCGGATCCTTTCCGGCAAAAATCAGGCAGGAAACCGTAAGCCCGGCGAGAATCATCAGACCACCCATATTCGGTGTTCCCGTCTTCGTCAGATGGCTCTTGGGGCCATCATCCCGCTCGGTCTGCTGAGCCTTCAGCTTGATTAGCTCCGGAATCAGGAATTTTCCGGAAACAGCAGCTACCGCAAAAGCGATCAGCATCGGAATTGTAATGTTCATAAAAGTACTAAGATTCATAGATTCCTTCCTTTCTGCAGTCCGCTCACTCCAGATACTGGCTGCCTCGGCTATCGCAAGCAAGTGTGCATGGATCACCGGCCGGCCTGTGCCCAAATATGAGAAAAACCGTCTTCCTGCCGCTTCTACTGCGCACCTGCCGCATCCTGGCCTGCATTCTGCGCATTGTCGGCCTCGTCTGCGGCGGCTCCGTTATGGCCCGTTCCGTCGTCTGTTCCTTCCTGCACGGCGGTACCGTCCTGCGTTCCCACTTGATCAGCTGTTGTGCTGCTCTGCGTTCCTGTTGCATCCGACGACGTTCCCGTCTGTCCAGATGTGGAAGCTCCTCCGACATTTCCGTCAGAATCCGCAGCTCCTGTATTCCCGGAAGCCTTCCCGGTTCCAATGTTGTCCGGAAGGGACGAGGCGCTGTACTCATATCCGGTATCCGGATCAATCAGATTCCCGTTTGCCGGATTGATGTAATATCCCGTCGCAGAATCCACCTCATAGGATTTCCAGACCGGATCGCTGCTTCCCGAATCCTGTGTCAGATCCACCTGACCCTCCTTCGGGCTATCGGAATCCACGACACCGTCATTGTCAGTATCGTACAGATCCGCCCTTCCGTCTCCGTTGGTATCCACGGCATCGGTCACGCCGTCTCCATTGGTATCCACCGGCGTATCCGGCGTTCCGTCTCCATTCGCGTCTATCGCGTCCGCTGTCCCGTCGCCGTCCGTGTCGATGTCACAAATGATCGGGGTCGGGATCTGGTCAAAATTCGTTGCGCCATATGCCAGCGTATTCGAGAGATTCAGCTCCTCAAGCTCCTTCTTCTCGTCATCCGAGAGCTCCTCCGTCATGTATATTCCAAGATACGGCAAAACCTCGGTCAAAACCTTCCGCACAATTCTCGTCGCATATTTTGCATCATCCTGCGGATAGTGATTGATGCGGTCCACCACGACGTAAATAGCGATCTGCGGATCATCTGCAGGAGCATAGCCCATAAAGGAAACTACATAATTGGTCTTGTCACGCGGGTTGTCCGGATCCCCGGAAATGGTCTCCGCGGTTCCTGTTTTGCCTCCGATCATGTATCCGGCAGGTCTTGCTGTTTTACCGGTTCCATTCTCTCCCGCAACAACCTGCAGGCAGGCCTCGCGAATTTTTGCGCTCGTGTCCTCCGAAATCGTTCTCTTCAGAAGTCTCGGCTCAATGTTCTCCACCGTTGCGCCGCTGGCGCTGGTAATTTTGCTGACCATATGCGGTTCATAATAATATCCGCCGTTGATCAGTGAGGAGAAGCCGGTGATCATCTGGATCATGGTCACGTCGAAGTTCTGCCCAAACGAGTTTGTTGCAAGGTCGACATCCACCATCTTGTCCGCCGAATAAATCAGCCCGTCCGTCCGAACCTCCTTGGCAAGATCAATGTTGGTCTTCAGGCCGAAATTGAAGATTCTCTGAAACTTGCAGAACGTCTCTTCACCGGTTGCCAGTGCCATCTGCATCAGGGCAACGTTGCAGGAGCGTTCAATGGCCTGGTTCAATGTCAGCATGCCGTCACCGTCCGTGTTATGGCATTTGATTTCCCAGCCATCCACGGTCAGCGAGCCGCTGCAGTAATAGGTCTCATCCCCCGTCAGGCTTCCGGATTCCAGACCTGCCGCCATCGTAAACGGCTTCGCCGTGGATCCCGGTTCATAATAGGTAGAAATACAGAAGTTATTCCAGAGGGAATACAGATAGCGGGACATCTGTTCATTGTCCTGCGAAATCGTATCCACATCTTCCTTCGTCAGATATTCGTACGTCGGGGAATCCTTTTCATCCAGAACAGGCATTCCTTCCAGCAGGTCCGTATTATAGGGATCATTCGGATCATAGGTCGGATAGCTTGCCATCGCGAGGATCTCGCCGTTTTTCACATTCTGGATGATGCAGCCCACGTTCCGTGCACCGTATCCCTGGTGAAAATCTCCGTCCTTATACTCCTCCATAAACTCCTGGAGATACTTCTCTACAATGCTCTGGATGTTCGTATCCACAGTAAGGACCAGGTTGTTGCCGTCCTGCGCGTCAATGACGGTCCGCTCCAGATTTGAAGAATCGTTCAGGTAGCCGTATTCACGTCCCGGTGTACCGTTCAGGGTGTCATTGTAATACTCCTCCAGTCCGAAGGCCCCCTCATTGCTCGTCCCGGAAAATCCGAGTGCGTGTGCAAGAAGTGTTCCGTTTGGATAGCTCCTTGTATAGGAGGATTCGAACCAGATTCCCTGAATGTTCTGATACGCTTCGTTTGCCTTTTGAGCGTCCTCCAGCTGAGTCTGGAGATCCGCCAGCTTTGATTCGTCGTTTGCTCCGGATTTTTCCTTCTGGATCTCCTTCTGAATATTGGAGACTCTGGCCGCTGCATCCGAAATTTCCTTCTCATAGGCGGTCTTTTCTTCGTAGGTCAGACCTTTCCTTGCAATATAGTAGCGGGAATCCGGATTGTCATGCACATACTGCTCGATTGTATCGCGGTCCAGACCAAGCCGCTCGCACGCATCCAGCGTCGGCTCCAGATAGGAGCTTACTCCATCGTCGTTCAGAGGGCCGTTGTTCATCTGATAGGCATCCACGATCACGTTGTAAATCAGCTCGCTGGTTGCCAGAATCGTACCGTTCCGGTCGGTGATATTGCCTCTCTTGTACGGGATCTCCTTCGAGTCATACGACTGCTGGGAGAGAACCTGCTTCTTATACTCGTTTCCGTTATCGCGATTGATCACGAGCAGGCGCAGAATCAGCACAGCAAAAGCCAGCAGTACTCCGATAAAAAGTACTACCAGCTTCGCCTGCATTTTATGATTGAACCGTCTGGGTGCCCTCTTATGTCTGCGGCCGCTCCCATTGTTTACGTTGTATCCGCCCCCCGGGCGTCTGTTTCCTGCCATGTATCAATGTGTCCTTCGGCCTTGCTTACTTTTTCAGTTCCGATACCTGACGGACGTAGTCTCCCGATCCGCCGTCATAGGTCACGATCTGATCCTCCTGTGCATAGGTCATTCCCAGCTGCGCAATGGCGCGGTACTTGATGTCATCCAGATTGATTCCGGAATTGATCTCGTTCAGCGTCTCATCATTGTCGCTCTTAAGGCTCGCCAGCTGCGTCTCCAGCTGCGCGATCTCGCCAACGATACCCGTCACTTCGGACTGAAGACTGATATATTCTATCAGAAAAAAGGACATCAGACACATAACGCCCGCCAGAAAGGCAATCATGGCAGGATTCATAAAGGTACGCCTTTTTTCTGCCTTTCTGCTCTGCTGTCTTTGCCGGCTCTGCTGCCTCGGTGCGCGGATG
>CALEFO010000006.1 GCA_937877165.1 uncultured Lachnospiraceae bacterium
ACTCCCCCATTTTGTTCTTTTTCGTATAGGCCCGCACGGTGCGGACAACTTCCTGCTCTGCTTCCTGAATATTCATACGTCTTCTTTTTCTGTTCCTTTCGCTTCCTGCCGTTCACCCGGAAAACCATTGGAGGCCGGCTTCCGTTTTCAGAAAATCACCTCATCGGATGTCTGCTTAGCCAGTCTTGCACCGCCGGATCCGCTGAGGACACATTGCCGCCGCGCTCACGGATCCTTTCCGACGCCATTTCCAGAAGCTCCTCCCGAACTCCCTTTCCTTCCCACTGTGGCGCGGCATATAACCGAACAATGCGGTAATTCCCTCTTGTCAGCTCCGGAAATTCAATCTCTGCCGACACCGTCCCGTCTGCCTCCTTCCGGCAAATCCGGTAGCGGCTCTCCGTATAATTCATCCGGTTTTTTCTTCGGATTCTGTTCTGCAGATACATCGGCCGAAGGAGAACCTGCCAGTATTCCGTCCGTTTTACGCCAAGAAGCGGAACGTCCGCGTCCCTCTGGATGTGATCTGGAACAAAGCCGAGCTTCTCCTGAACCCGCCTCGACTGTTCATTTCCCTCGTAGTAGCCACAGACCAGCCGCTCCAGCCCAAGATCCTCAAAGCCATGCTGAACCAGCCTTCCTGCAGCCTCCGGCATGTAGCCGTTTCCCCAGAAGGGATGCCCGACCCAATAGCCGAGCTCTGCCCGGCTGTCCGAATCCAGATAGCTTTCCATCTGAAGATTCTTCAGGCCAACACTTCCGAGCAGCCGCCCGTCCTCTTTCCGAACCACCGCATAGGTCTCCGGCACGGCAAGGACATTCCGGATAATCTCTTCGGAATTTTCTTTGCTTGTGTGCATCGGCCATCCTGCTCTCGGACCGACCTCGGGATCCCTTGCCAGTTCATACAGTGCCTCTGCGTCGCTTTCTTCCCAGGCTCTCAGGACCAGCCGCTCCGTTTCCAGTTCCATATTCCGATTCCCTTCTTCCTCTCTCCTAGAAATTCCGTTCCCGAAAAATTTTTTAACACGATTTTTTGTTCTAAACGAACAGCTTCATCGCCCATGCCGGGACACCCGAGGTATCCGGATCCTCGCTTTTCACGAACACAAATGCCGTGTCGTAATCCGTCTGCTTTTTCGGATAGATTCCCTTTCCGTCGGTAAAATACATCAGTCCCCTGGGCTTCTCTATTTTCTTCTGCCTGCGCAGCTCCTCCACATAGGCAAAGGCCGGACGAAAATCCGTACCGAAGCCGCCCTTCAGGCCAAAATGCTTCGCATACTCTTCCATCTGCGACAGCTCTGTGATTTCAATGTCATTCTGAACCTTGTCGTCACACTCAATGATGTGAATCCGGGTTCTGGTAAAAAAATGGTCCCCGCGAAGCAGCATGGACGCCGTCTCATTCAGGAATTCCTGCACCAGAAAATCCTGACAGGAAGCGGATGTGTCCAGCACAATAATCAGCTGCTCCACCTTCGTCGCCTCCCGGTATTCATTCTCTTCGATCAGAGGCATATTGCCATACAGCTGCATTCCGTAGTTGTAGAAGCCGTAATCAAACGAATCCGGATCAACAAAGGATTCCTCCCGCGTAACCGAAAAGCGCTTCAGGAATTCCCGATAGTCTGTCTTCTGCGATCCGTCGTACTGCAGATAGCGCAGGAAATTCCCGGTTCTGGTCCCTGCCTCTTTTCCCAGAGTCACTTCCAGCCGGACCTTGTTCGCAAGCTTCTTCCACTCCTCTTCATTCATGCGCTTCGTCGCAATCAGGGGAAGTGAAGCGCCCGCTGCCATCGCCTGCGGCTCAGGATTCTCCGGTGCCTCCTGCTGATCCAGCCTCTCCCAGAAGCTGTGATCATCCATGCCAAACTCCGCTTCCATCAGGGCCTCCTGCGCGTAGTCGCGCTCCCCGGAGGTAAAGTACCGGTAGAGGCGCTGTGCGCTCAAAACCCCCGTCTTTTTCTGCAGCTTCTCATACCAGGCGCTTCTCTTCTCGCTGATCGGCCTCGCGATGGCCGGAATCTCCATGGAATCAATGACGGACTCCACGGCAATGTCACAGCAAAGCCCAAAAAGCTCACCATCCTCGTACTGTTTCCACGCGAACATATGGCGGAAAATACAGTGCAGGAGCATATGCAAATACACCCGCTTCAGCCAGAATGGGTGCTCGATGTATTTCGTCATCAGGCATTTCGGGTTGAAACGAATGCAGGCCGCATCTGTTCCGACTGTCGTTGTGGACAGATCCATCACAGGAAACAGGCTTCCCAGAGCAGGCCCCAGAAAATGCATGGACAGGTACAGCTCCGTTCGTGTTTCTGAGAGAATTCTCTCTCCGATGTTGCGCAGTACTTCACGATATTCCATCGATTCTTCGTTTTACCTTCTCAATTTACAGGAATGCTGCCTTCTGCTACCACTCAAGGCTGAGGGCTGCTCCCCCGCCCTCGTTCTTTTGAAGTTCCCCGCGGTATTCCATCAGAAGGGAGCAGAGCTCTGTTCTCTCATGATCCGCCGCTTCCTTCAGCGCAGCATCCAGCCCGCGTTCTCCAATCAGTCCGCGCTGCGTCATGAGCCTTGTCTCAGACACGGAACTGTTCCTTTCATCCTCGCGGATCAGATAGCTCAGTGCCTTTTCGTCATTGCCCCGAAGAAACGTTTCATAGCCCTCCCGGGCCGTTTCCGAGAGCTCTGCCGGATACAAAAGCCGGCCGAACGCAATCTGTGCCGCCACATCGAAGTCATAATCCGTCAGCCTGCCAAGAAGCCGGTCATAGCCCGCAAGATCCAGGAGCTTCTTCCCTACGCATTCGCGGTATGCCATTCCGGCTCCTTCAATGGAGAAATGAATGGCCCTGGCCATGGTATCTTCCTTCGCCTCATTGACATATTCCGGAAAGGTCAGGCGGATCTGCTCCATCCCCTCCGGATCCAGGAGCCGGAATGTCAAGGTGACATCCACATCCTGCAGCATGGAACGAATAATGACATAATTTTCCGGCTGCACACAGTGCACTGCAATTTGCCCAAGAGAAGGGCACTGGCGGATCACGCCGTCGTAATAATCATCCGTCGTATTATACAGCTCCAAGGTCTTCAGCTGCGGGCAGTTGTAGAAGGCAAACGGCCGGATTGTCACAAGACTCTCCGGCAGCGCAGCGCTCCGTATATCCTTTCTTCCGGAAAAAGCATGTGCCGCGATGCTGCGAACCGGCAGTCCTTCGATTGTCTCCGGAATCATAAGATCCGGAATCTTTCCCTCATAGCCGCTTATCTGTGCAGCCTCTTGTCCCTGCCAGGTTATCTTTTCCCAGATAAATCCCATATGGATTCCTCTCTGAGGCAAAATCAAATCCGGTTACAGCAGCCGGATTCTCCTTCCCTCCACCTGAATCAGTCCGTCCTCTTCCATCCGATGCAGCTCCCGTGACATCGCACTGCGGTTCAGTCCCAGGAATTCCGCCATCTTGGTCTTAGAAAATGGAAGCGTGATGATGCCCTTGGAGGATGCAGGGAGCGAGGCAAAATAAATCAGGATCCGATCCCGGACTCCCTTCTGGCTGAGGATCCGCACCTTCTCGTTCAGGAAGGCATTGGTGTGGGCCATGTTGTCCAGAAGATTGACCAGCATGGTGTGATGATGGTAAGGAGAGACGCAGCAGCCCCCGCACTGTCCCTGTCCGAGAAGCGGCTGCAGATCAAACTGCAGGCAGACACTGTCACAGGCAGCGGAAAGCTGGATGGTACTGATGCTGTCCGGGATGCAGGCGAAGGATTCGCCGAGAAGATCCCCCGGCCAGAAAAGCTTCAGCGTTATCTGATCGAAGGTTGCCGTCTGAAATGTGCTGACAAGACTCCCCTCCAGAAGATAATATGCATAGCGGAACGGATCTCCGAGTGAAAGAAGAATGGAGTCCCTGGGGACCTGCAGGACGCGTGCCCCGATGCACGCAAAAGCAGCCTCATACTGCTCCTCCGGCACTTCCTTCAGGAGAGGACATTTGCGAACCAGAGACATATAAGGCTGCAGCTGCAACATAAGAGACATTTGGCGCCTCCCGACTTAAAAACAGGAAAAGGCGGCATCAGCCGCCCTCTCTCCATCACTTGGACTTTTTATCGTTTTTCTCTTCGCCGCCGGTGCGGTTCGCACCTTCAATATCTCCGGCGAGAATCTTCTTGCTGATCTGATTGCGGAACCCGGCATCAATGAAATCACAGTACTTACAGAACGGATACTGATTCCTCCCCTTTGCCACCGCCTTGCGGACAGCGGTGAGTTTCGGGCCGCTCCAGCACTCACGGAGAGTCTGCGTGTTCAGATCGCCGAGATCCGTGACCTCCAGGTTATCGCAGCAGCAGATGCCAACCTTGCCGTTCGGCGTAATCCAAAGATCCGTGAACGGAAGAAGACAGGACTGCGTATATTCCTTCTGGGTTGCCTTCTTGTTCGGGGAGGATCCGGCGCGGTTGGTCAGGACCTCCTGCAGATAGCGCATCTGGATCACAATCTCAATGTCTTTGAACTCATCCTCGTGTGCGCGGACATAATTGTAAATTTCCTGAATGTTGTCGTGCAGCTTGTACTCATTGGCATAATTGTTGATGATCAGCTGATTGATATAAGGCTGCACCTCGCGGATCTTGTCAATCGTCAGGATCAGGCCGTTGGTGGACATGAAAATAAAGCTGTTCGGAAGCTTTTCTCTCGCATATTTGTGAAGCTCCACGATCCGGGGATCCAGGAGTGGCTCATTATTGCCATACAGCGTCAGGTGTCCCTCGTAGCCCCAGTCTGCAAGCTGATCGATGATCGAGCGATAGAGACCATCCTCAATCTTCATAAACGGCCGCTTCTCCGCGTGCACATTTGCGGTGCAGAACGCGCAGGTGGAATTGCAGCGGTTGATGGTTTCAATGTTCACAACCTGCGGCATCGGGGTCTCCTCCTGCTCCAGAAACCACTTGATGTACTGATCCTGAATGGTTCCCCGCGTCATGAACTGAAGCTTCAGATAGGCGCTGCTGGCCAGATTAGGTGCAATCCTCCTTGCCTCAAAGCCGAATTTTCCAAGAAAACTGCTGATACGAATACTCATATCCGTCCTTCCTTTAATCCACTTCCACCGTGCTGTTCTCTTCCACGGCCTCGTGATATTCCTTCTCCGTATTGACACTCCAGACGTTGGAACGATCTGTGATTCCTGCCACAATATCCTTGACCGCCTCAAAGCTGGTGCACATGGAATGATCGATGTTGTTGTAGCGGTGCTGTCCGTTTCGTCCGACGCAGAACAGGTTCGGGATGGAATCCAGATACTCCCGGAGCTTGTCCATCTCATCGTAAGTGTCAAAATATGCCGGATATGCCTTCTTCACGCGCTCCACATGGTAATCGAGCACATCGGACTCGCTGGTGATGAGACCGAGCTTAACCATCTCGGAAATGCCAAGGTGCGCAAAATCGTCATCGCTCATAGACCAGAGCTGATCGCCCTCATTGCAGAAGTACTCCAACCCCATCCAGACAGTGTGGTCCAGATCCTTTACAAGGTACGGAGACCAGTTGTTGTAAATCTGGAAGCGGCCCATCGTCACGCTTCTGTCATGAACATATACCCAGTTGTCCGGCACGATATTGCCAATGGTCTTGTTCTTCGTGCGGTTCTCCAGATTCAGATGATCAATGAGAACGCCGACCGTCATGTAATCGCGGTACGGAAGTCCCGCCGCAATTCTCGCGGGATCCTTCGGAACATCATTCATGCCTGCAACAAGGTCGCGGATCGGCATGGAGGAAATTACATAGTCTCCACTCACCGTGATCTCCCTGCCATCCTTTTCATAGACAACACCGGTCAGAATATTGTCGGCATTCTTGAGAATCCGTGTGACCTTGGCTCCCGTCAGGATCGTTCCGCCCTTCTTGCGGACTTCCTGTGCGGTAACATCCCAGAGCTCGCCCGGTCCCAGCTTTGGATAGCTGAACTCTTCGATCAGGGATGTCTCCACCTTGCGGTTTTTCTTGTGGAACATCTTGCCCAGAGCATCCTTCAGGACAGCCGAAATGGACACGCCCTTGACGCGCTGTGCGCCCCAGGACGGATCAATCTGGGAAGGATGGCGTCCCCACAGATTCTCCGTATAGTGCTCAAAGAACATGGAATAGAGCTTCTTCCCGAAACGGTTGATGTAGAAGTCCTCCAGTGAATTCTCCTTGCGCGGGAAGATCCTTGCCTTGATGTAGGAGAATCCGACCACAATGGTGGTGCCAAGTCCCATATTCGCGAAGGTCTCCGGCTTCAGAGAAATCGGATAATCGAAAAACCTGCTGTTAAAGAAGATGCGGCTGACGCGGTTGCGGCGCAGCATGACGCGGTCGGTCTTCTCCGGATCCGGGCCGCCCTCCATCAATGTGACGTTCCTTCCGAGCTTCCGGTCATCATAGGCAGGAGCTCCCTGACGGGGAAGCATCCTGTCCCACCAGGCATTGACCTCCGGAACCTTAGAGAAAAAGCGGTGGCCGCCCATATCCATCCGATTGCCCTTGTAGTCGACCGTGCGGGAAATGCCTCCGAATTTCTCAGACTCCTCGAATACCGTGACCTCATACCCCTCGTGCTGCAGAAGCTCATAGGCCGCCGTAAGTCCCGCAGGACCTGCACCGATGATCAGAACCTTTTTCATGAAAAATGCTCCTTAAAATAATCAATTTTCAATACCCGACCATTTCCATCTCCATCGTGAAGCATCGAAGCTGTCCGTACACACCGAAATTTGAAATCCGTCAGATATTAAGCAGTTACAACATTACAATAAACTGTTCGGTTCCACTTCCCCCTGATGCAGTGTACCGGACAGTGCTTCCTGATATGAAAAAGCCGGACGGCCTGCCAGAATCAAAATGGGCAAAAGACAAGGCACAGCCGTTACGCTCATCTTAACATAAGCCCCGACCGGTGTACATCGACATTTTCCCTGCCGTGGGGTAAACTCTTTCTTATGAATGCACTGATTAAATTTATGATGTTTCTGATCCCTGCCGGTGTGATGCCGGTGCTGTCCGGTCTTTTGCCGGTCAGTTTTCTTCCCGCCAGGGAGCGAAGGTTCCCTCTGATCATCCTCGGAGGCTATCTTTCCACGTTTGCGCTGTTCGAGCTCTTGGGACTGCCTGTCCTGATCTGGACCACAAGCGGAGATTTCCAGCTCCTGACCCTGCTCTTTCTCTGCACAGATTTTCTGTGGATCGCAGCAGGAATCATCCGCTGCCGAAAGGACGGCATCCGGATCCCCCGGCTTCTTAAGGAGCGGAGCATTCCGGATCCCGACGCGGCGGTCTGCTGGCTGATTTTCGCGGTTCTCCTTAGCTTCGAGCTGTGGATGTCCTACACACATGCGTCCTTTGATGGAGATGATGCCTATTACGTGGCGCAGACGCTGCAGACCTGGCAAACCGGCACCATGTACTACTATGTGCCGTACACCGGCTTCACAACGATCCTGGATGGCCGTCATGCGATGGCTCTGATGCCGATGTGGATTGCCTTTGTGGCAAAGCTGTGCGGAACCCACTCCACCATTGTGACGCACAGCATGATGCCGTTTGTTCTGATCCCGCTCACGGATGTTTGTCTGTATCAGTGCGCGGTGGAGCTGACGCGCGGGCAGAAGTCCTCCCGGCGCAGATATCAGCTTCCCGCTGTCATGGTCGTGCTTGCCGTTCTGCAGATCTTCGGCAACACCTCCATCTATACGCCGGAAACCTTCCTTCTGATGCGTACCTGGCAGGGGAAATCCCTGTTTGCCAATTTCATTCTTCCCATGGTATTTCTAATGCTGCTCCGGATGATCCGGGATTCTTGGGAAGAAAAAGCCTGGTGCTGCGTTATGCTGATTCTTCTGAACACGGCCGCGGGCTTTTGTACTTCTCTGGCTCCTGTCCTTGTGACCGGTGTTCTGATTCTCGCCGGCATCATCATTGCCATTCTGAAAAGGAAAAAGCGCCTCCCCGCCGTCATTCTTCTGACCTGTATTCCGTGTTTTCTCTATCTGCTTCTGCTCCTTCGCATGATGAATCCAGGAGCAGTTCCGTTTCTGAAGGGAGGTCGTCTTCCGTGAAGGGCATTCTGGAAATTCTGAATGAATATGAAGGCGGCAGGCTTTTGTTCCTGCTGTACCTGCTCTGCCTCGCCTATCTGGCTAAAAATGAGAAGGACCGCAGCCGCAGAATTCTCCTTGTCTTTCTGCCGCTCCTGTGTCTTGCGGCCTTTCTTCTTCCGCCTGTGTACTGGATTTACGGAAAAATCGACGGCGTCCGTACATATTACCGCCTGCTGTGGATTCTTCCCATGGCGCTGACCATCGCCTACAGCGGCGTAAAAATTTTTGCGGCAAATCTCCGGACTGGTCTTGCCGTCATCTGTGCGCTGGTCGTTCTGAGCGGTCAGTTCGTCTACTCGAATGAAAACATTCTGAAGGCAGAAAACCGCCTGCACCTGCCGCAGATGGTGCTGGATATCTCCGATTTTCTGATGAATGAAACCGGCGGCGAGGAAACGATGGCAGCCATGCCGGTCGGCCTGGTTCAGTTCGTCCGTCAGTACAATGTGAAGATTCTCATGCCCTACGGCCGTGAGATGCAGATGGGCTCCTACTACAACGAAGTCTATGAGGCGATGGAAGGGACGGATCCGGTGAATGCCTCAAAGCTTTGTGAGGCACTGGATCGCTATGACTGTGAATTTCTTGTGATCGAGGCTGCCAAAAAAGTCGACGGAAGCCTGGAAAAAGAGGGCCTGACTTATCTTGCCGATGTCGACGGCTACAGTATCTGGTACTGCCCGTACGCGCAGGAGTTCCGCGATGCCGCTGCCCAATATATGGACTGACCTCCTGTATCAGCCGGAAGAGCTGCGGCTTTCTGTCCCATCATCTTCCAGCCGATACACATACAGCGTATACGGACTTGTCTCGTCTGTACATGTGCAGCAGAGCTTCAGCTGCATTTCCTTCACGTTCGTGATGCAGACGCGGGAGAAGATATATTTGCAGCCGAGCTCCCGCAGCGCATTCGGATCAATGGCAATGCTTCCCTCCGGATGAGGATAATTGCGGACCGCCTCCACAATTGTCGGCTGATCGGCGGAATAGAGGTAACACCTTGCTCCCCATTCATCGTAGTAGCTCCGTGCCCCTTCATTCATCGAAAGCGCCGGTGCAATGACC
>CALEFO010000007.1 GCA_937877165.1 uncultured Lachnospiraceae bacterium
GTTTGAGGCATATGGGGAAGGCGATTTATAACATCTTAGCTGTCAAAGATCCGCGTTTACGGCATGCAGGACTTTCTCGGGCAGCACCTTGAGATGTACGATCTTCTCCTTGACACGGTGCGGAGAGCCTGGCACACGGCGATCCTGGGAGATATTTAACCGGACCGGTGCAATTTAAAGGTGGCAAAAAAGAGTTCGTTATGTATAATAAACTCTGTGTGCAAAGACTTTGAAGGCGGCAAAACAGGTGCCGTTTCAGGCATGCACTGCGTGATTACATCGGAGAAGCTCCCTTTGCGGGATTCTCCTTATGCTGCCGCATGGAAGCTGCGGCAAGAAAGGTAAAAAGATATATGGTACAGGAAGATCTGGAACGGATCCGGCAGGAAGCACGCGAGCGTCTGGAGAAGGCATTCTCTCCGGAGGAAATCAATCAGATTAAGGTTGACTTCCTCGGCAAAAAGGGACAGCTCACCGGCATCCTGAAGGGAATGAAGGATGTGGCGGCACAGGATCGTCCGAAGGTGGGACAGATGGTCAATGAGACCCGCGTCCGCATCGAAGAGGCGATCAGCCAGCACCAGAAGGAAATCGAGGAGAAGCTCCTTGCGGAGCGTCTGAAGGCAGAGAGGATTGACGTAACCCTTCCCGCGAAGAAGGAGACAAGAGGTCATCTTCATCCGAACACGGTAGCGCTTCGCGAGATCGAAGAGGTCTTCATCGGCATGGGCTATGAGGTCGTCGAGGGCCCGGAAATTGAGAAGGACTACTACAATTTCGAGGCACTGAACATTCCGGCGGACCATCCGGCGAAGGACGAGCAGGACACCTTCTACATCAATGGAGAAATGCTTCTGCGCACGCAGACCTCCGGCACGCAGATTCACGAGATGGAAAAGGGACATATTCCGATCCGCATGATCGCGCCCGGCCGCGTTTACCGTGCCGACGAGGTGGATGCGACGCACAGCCCGGTCTTCCATCAGGTGGAGGGCCTTGTTGTGGACAAGGGAATCACCTTTGCCGATCTGAAGGGAACGCTCGCGGAGTTCGCAAAGTCGATCTTCGGTGAAGACACAAAGGTCCGTTTCCGTCCGCACCACTTCCCGTTTACGGAGCCGTCGGCAGAGATGGATGTCTCCTGCTTCAAATGCGGCGGCAAGGGATGCAGCTTCTGCAAGAACGAGGGCTGGATTGAGATCCTCGGCTGCGGCATGGTGCACCCGCACGTTCTGGAGATGAGCGGCATTGATCCGGAGGTTTATTCCGGTTTTGCCTTCGGTGTCGGATTGGAGCGTATCGCTCTTTTGAAATACGAAATCGATGACATGCGCCTTCTTTATGAGAATGATAAGCGCTTTATTGATCAGTTCTGAGAAAAAGAAGGAGAGATCGGCAAATGAATACACCTATTTCATGGATTAAGGACTATGTTCCGGAGCTGGAATGCACGGACAAGGAATACTATGACCGGATGACGCTCTCGGGAACCAAGGTCGAGAACTGGAAGAATCTGGATCACAACTGCGAGAAGATCGTGGTCGGCCGCGTGGAGGCCATGGAGAAGCATCCGGATGCGGATCACCTGTGGGTCTGCCGGATTAACATCGGAACCGCCTATGCGGAGAATGGCTACACCGAAGAAAACGACGGCCTTTCCCAGCACGGCGAAGAGACGAAGAACTGCATTCAGATCGTGACCAGTGCACAGAACCTTCAGGTCGGCGACGTGATTCCGACCTGCCTGAACGGCGGTAAGGTGGCGGGCGGCCATGACGGCGGTCCGATGCCGGAAGAAGGCATCAAGATCAAGTCCGGCAAGATGAGAGGACTTCCCAGCGTCGGCATGATGTGCGGCATCGAGGAGCTCGGTGCGACAAGAGATATGTATCCGGAGGCTCCCGAGGACGGCATCTATGTTTTCCCGAAGGATCAGGCAGAAGAGCTTGCTCTCGGTGCGGACGCCATCGAGGCCCTCGGCCTGCACGACACGAATTTTGAATATGAAATTACCTCCAACCGTGTGGACTGCTATTCCATTCTCGGAATTGCAAGAGAGGCGGCGGTGACCTTTGACAAGCCCTTTGTTCCTCCGGTGGTTACGGTGAAGCATGAAGGGGAGAAGGACACCTCCGATTATGTGGATGTCACGATTGCGGACAAGGATCTCTGCACCCGGTATGTTGCGGCCATCTGCACCAATGTCAAGCTCGGACCGAGCCCCCGCTGGATGCAGAGAAGGCTTGCGAACTTCGGCATCCGCCCGATCAACAACCTGGTTGACATCACGAACTTCGTCATGATGGAATACGGCCAGCCGATGCATGCCTATGATTTTGACACCATTCACGGAGGAAAGATCATTGTCCGCCGTGCACATGACGGCGACACATTCGTGACGCTGGACGGCCAGGAGAGGAAGCTCGATCACGATGTTCTGATGATCAATGACGCGGACCGTGCGGTCGGCCTTGCCGGCATCATGGGCGGCGAGGATTCCATGATCACGGAGAATGTGCACACCGTCCTTCTGGAGGCGGCAACGTTCAACGGCACCAACATCCGCAAGGCTTCCAAGAGAATCGGCATCCGCACGGATGCTTCTGCGATTTTTGAGAAGGGACTGGATCCCTACAATGCACTGGATGCCATGAACCGCGCATGCCAGCTGATGGAAGAGCTCGGCTGCGGGACTGTGGCAAGGAGCTATGTGGATGTACACGACGAGCTTCCCGCGCTTCGGAGAATCAAGTTCGAGCCGGAGAAGATCAATGCTTATCTGGGAACATCCTACACGACGGATCGAATGCTGGAGATCTTCCGCAAGGAAGAGCTGTCCTACGATGAGAAGACCGGCGAGCTGGTGATTCCTTCCTTCCGCCAGGATCTGAAGGCAATGTGCGACATCGCAGAGGAAGCGGCCAGGTTTGACGGCTATGACAAGGTTCCGTCCACGCTTCCGTCCAGATCCGCAACGGTCGGCGGTCTTCAGCCGATGATGAAGCTGCAGGATCTCGCGAGAACCGTTGCAATGGACTACGGCTATTCTGAGTCCGAGACCTTCTCCTTCGAGAGCCCGAAGGTATTTGATACCCTTCTTCTTGGCGCCGATGACCCGGAGAGAAAGGCCATCCGGATTTCGAATCCTCTCGGAGAGGATTTCTCGATCATGCGCACGCAGATGGTCAGCTCCATTCTGACGTCCCTGGCAACGAACTATGCCCGCCGGAACAAGGATGTGAAGCTGTTCGACCTCGGCAAGATCTATCAGGCAAAGGAGCTTCCTCTTACGGATTATCCGGATGAGAGACCGCAGCTTACGCTCGGCTTCTACGGGGATGGGAACTTCTTCACGCTCAAGGGCGTGGTGGAGGATTTCCTGAAATCTGCAGGCGTCAAGGAAAAGGTTCTGTGCGATCCCAAGGCAGGCAAGAGCTTCCTGCATCCCGGACGCCAGGCTCTGGTGATCCTGTCCGATCCGCACGGCGGCCCGAAGGGAGCAGCAGTGAATACTGTTGTCGGCTACATGGGTGAGGTTCATCCGACCGTTGCAAAGGCATACGGCATCGGAGAACGTGTCTACATCGCCTGCATTGATCTGAAGGTGGCCCTCTCGAAGGCATCCTTCACACATCACTATGAGGGAATTGCGAAGTTCCCGGCAATGAGCCGCGACATCTCCATGGTGGTTCCGAAGGCCGTTTCTGCGGGAGAGATTGAGGAAGTGATCGAGCAGCGCGGCGGAAAGCTCTTGGAGTCTTATCGCCTGTTCGACCTGTACGAGGGTGCGCAGGTAAAGCCTGGATGCAAGTCCATGGCCTACAGCCTGACCTTCCGCCACAAGGACCGCACGCTGGAGACCGAGGAAGTGGACAAGGCGATGAAGAAGATCCTGAACGGCCTGGAGGCTTTGAACATCGAGCTTCGCTCCTGATACGGATATGTTCGGAAAATGATGGAAGGGCAAGGCCTCGGAAGGCCCTGCCCTTTTTCAGCACCCGGGGGTCTGGAAAGCCCTCCGAACCGGAATTTCCGGGATCTGGCAAATACTTTGAAAATGTTAAAAAGAGAGCGTACATGAAAGGGAACATGAAGATAAAAAGACAAAGCAACACTCCAGAGCCCTCTTTTTTGGAGGGAGACGATCGGTGCATCCGGCGGATTTTTTTCTGCCTGTCGGCTGTTTATATTCTGCTGCTGATTCCGGTTCTTCTGATCGGACGCTACGATGTACCCTCCGCAGACGATTTTTCTATGGGACTTGGAACGAGGCTTACCTACGAGGCAACCGGTTCGGTCCTGGCTGTGCCTGGCAAGGTTCTGTCGGAAACAGTGCGCTATTACCGGACCTGGATCGGTTATTTTACCTCATGCCTGTTCACCACGGTTTCTCCTGCGACCTTCGGAGAGAAGTGGTATGTTCTGACACCGGTGATCATTCTTCTGGCCCTGCACCTTGGCGTTGCCGCATTCCTTTATGCACTGATGGAAAAGGCACTCGGAATGAACCGCTGGGTGCGGCGCTGTATGACGGTTCTGATGCTGCTTCTGATGATCCAGCTGATGCCGGAGGGGAGTCTTCGTGTGGAGGCCTTCTACTGGTGGAGCGGTGCGGGAAACTATACACTTACCTTCGCCGTAGGACTTTTGTATCTTGCCTTCCTGCTTCTTGCCGCATATGCGGGCAGGGAGAAAATAAGGACGCTGTTTTTCATTCTCGCCTGCGTGTTTGGCTTTTTCGCGGGCGGAGGAAATTATCTGAGCTCTCTGTCCTGGGCGATTGTAACCGTGCTTTTGGGTGCGGCGCTTCTTCTTGTCCGCTTCGGAAAGCGAGGGGACATCTCCTTGCGCTTTTTGCTCCCGATGGCGTTTCTTCTTGCCGGCTTTGCCGCAAGCTGCCTTGCACCGGGAAACCGGATCCGTGGGGGAGAGGCGGAAGGATTCGGCGCGGTGAAAGCGGTCCTTTTGTCTCTTTATTACACGCTGTCCTACCCGCTGAATCAGTGGATGAACTGGGCGGTTCTGCTCGTTCTTGCCACTTTGGCCGTGATTTTCTGGATGGGCTTTCAAACGGACCGGAATGCGGGCGGCGCCTTTTCCCGTCTGACCTTTGCCTTTCCGTTTCAGGCGGCGGTTCTCGGATACGGGATCGTGAGTGCAGTCGTGACACCGGCACTCTTTGCGCAGGGGAACATGGATGCCGGGCGGATCCAGAGCACCTTCTGGCTGCACGCGGTACTTGTCCTTGCGCTGCTCGAGTGGTATCTTGTCGGTGGACTTTACAAGGCCCGGCAAGAGCACAAGGAAACATGTGACGGCGGGAAGGGAACAGACTGCCGAAGAGAAGTCCTTCTGATTCGGGGACTTGCGCTGTTCCTTGTGGTGTTCTCCCTTCTTACCGTGAAGGCAGATCCGGATTTTTATACCGCATCGAGTGCGGTGTCTGCGCTGTTGGACGGATCGGCTGTGCAGTACGGAAAGGAGAGTAAGGAACGGCTCCTGCTGTTACAGGACCCGGAAGCGGAGGATGTGGTTCTGCCGCGCTATACGGTTCATCCGCAGCTTTTGTATTTTGCGGATGTCAGTGAGGACCCGGAGGACTGGGCGAACCAGAAGATGAGCGACTACTACGGAAAGAGGAGTATCCGCGGAGCCGGGCAGTGAAGGTTTGAAAGTGATCGCCGATGCGATCGCATTCAAACAGCAGCATCGGTGCTGACGCACCGGCTGCCGCATTCGGCAAAACCGGATTTGTGGATTTTGCCTCAGCGAGATATAAAAATGCGGCGGGGCTGAATCCGCGCCGATCATGTAGAACGGCGGGAAGGCAGATTTGTATCCAACAGACGGGCCCTTGCGAGGGCCTCGGCACTTGCGAGCGTATTTCAGCGAGCTTAGTGCCGCTAGGTCCCGAGAAAGAGGCGCGAGCCGTGCCCGCTTGTGGATACAATCTGCCAAGGCTCGCCGTATAGAACGGACAGACACGCGGATTCAGTTCGACAGAAGAAAACGATAGGTTTTATGAAAGGGAGAGTTGATATGGAACGAGAAAACGTATGGAATACCTATGATCTGGAAATGCAGAAGAGCTGCCTTGATTTTGCAGAGGAATATCGGAAGTTTATTTCGGAGAACAAGACAGAGCGCGAGTGTGTGGACGCGTTCGTGAATGCGGCGGAGGATGCAGGCTTTGTGGAGCTGTCCCGCGCCATTGAGGAAGAGAAGAAGACCGGAAAGAAGCTGCAGCCCGGCGACAAGGTTTACATGACCTGGATGAACAAGTCGATGGTGCTGTTCCGCTTAGGGAAGAGCCCGATGGAGGAGGGTGTCAACATTCTGGGTGCGCACATTGACAGCCCCCGCATGGATGTGAAGCAGAATCCTCTGTTTGAAAAGGGCGGCTACGGATATCTTGACACCCATTATTACGGCGGCATCAAGAAGTATCAGTTCGTCGCAAGGCCGCTTGCCATCCACGGCGTTATCGTGAAGAAGGACGGAGAGACGGTTGTCCTGAACGTCGGCGAGGACCCGGACGATCCGGTATTTTTCGTTTCTGATCTTCTGATTCATCTTGCACAGGATCAGATGCAGAAGAAGGCCGCAGAGGTCGTGAGCGGCGAGGCCCTGGATCTTATCATCGGCAATAAGCCGGTGATCATTGACGCCAAGACCAAGGCAGGACATAAGGAGAACAAGAAGGATGCCAAGGAAGCCGTCAAGGAATCTCTTCTGAAGATTCTGGAAGAGATGTACGGCATCAAAGAGGATGATTTTGAATCGGCAGAGCTGGAGGTGGTTCCGGCGGGCCCGGCAAGAGATGCCGGCTTTGACCGCAGTATGATCCTCGGCTACGGCCAGGATGACCGCGTCTGCGCCTATCCCTCCTTCCGCGCCATTCTGGATGCGGATTTCGGCGGCGAAAACGGCGGCGCTCCCGAGCGAACAAGTGTCTGCCTTCTGGTTGACAAGGAGGAGATCGGCTCGGTCGGTGCAACCGGCATGCAGTCCCACTATTTCGAGAACGCGCTGGCAGAGGTGATGAATCTTCGCGGGGAGTATACGGAGCTTGCTCTTCGCCGCTGCCTTGCGAACTCTGACATGCTCTCGAGTGATGTATCCTCTGCCTATGACCCGAACTGGAGCGAGTGCTTCGACGAGAAGAACACCGCTTTCCTCGGACGCGGCATGGTCTTCAACAAGTTCACGGGCTCCCGCGGAAAGAGCGGATCCAACGATGCCAACGCGGAGTTCATTGCCCATCTTCGCGACATTTTCAGCAAGGAGGGCGTTGTGACGCAGACGGCGGAGCTCGGCAAGGTGGATGTCGGAGGCGGCGGAACCATCGCTTATATTCTGGCTCTGTACGGCATGAATGTCATTGACAGCGGCGTTCCGGTTCTGTCGATGCACTCCCCGGCGGAAGCAACCTCCAAGGCGGATATTTACGAAGCATACCGCGGCTACAAGGCATTCCTTCGCGACGCGAACCTTCGCAATGCATGATAGAGTAGAAGAATTTTGCCTCAGCGAGGTATAAGCTTGAATGTGATC
>CALEFO010000008.1 GCA_937877165.1 uncultured Lachnospiraceae bacterium
TTGAAAATATAAGCCTTTCTCTTGAAGGAGTTCAGCAGTACCACGAGAATCGGGCTGATCCAGAGAAAGGACAGAACCGCAAACAATACCGTCAGAAATCCGCCGTGCTTGGCCTGACGAACGGTAGAGACATTTCCAGTGCCGGAGGCGGCTTTTCTTTTGCTCTCTGCTGCAGAATTCTTATCGTTTCTCATCACTGCTCTACCTCCTTACTGCGGCTCATCTTATTCTGGATCAGTGCAATGGCAGCGACCAGAATGAAGAAAATAACGGCCTTGGCCTGGCCCACGCCCTGCCAGCCTGTGGTTCCGTACATCGTATTGTAAATGTTTAATGCAAGGAGCTCAGAATTCTTGCCGGGATTGCCGCCCGTCAGCGCAAGGTTCTGATCAAAGAGCTTGAAGCCGTTGGTCAGCGTCAGGAACGTGCAGACCGTGATGGTGGAGCGCAGCATCGGAACGGTCACATAGCGAAGAAGCTGCCAGCTGTTTGCTCCATCGATCTTCGCCGCTTCCAGAAGATCTCCCGGAATGTTCTGAATTCCCGCCACGTAAATGATCATCATGTAGCCAATCTGCTGCCAGCACACAACCGCCACCAATCCCCAGAATGCCGTCCACTGTGTGGAGACAATTGTCATCGAGTGCCTGGCCAGAATCGAGTTGAAAATCATCAGCCAGATGTACGACAGAACAATTCCGCCGATCAGGTTCGGCAGGAAGAATGCCGTACGGAACAGATTCGTTCCCCGGATCCCCTTTGTCAGTGCCATTGCAATGGCAAAGGCGACAATGTTGATCACCAGCATGGTCACAACCGTGAACAGAGTCGTGTACCAAAGAGAGTGGAGAAACGTGCCGTCCACCTTTCCGTTCACCACGAAGATTCTCGTATAGTTCTTAAATCCAACCCATTTCCAGTCCGTTACTGTGGTGAACTTGCAGAAGGAAAGGAACACGCCGTATACGAAGGGAACAATGAATCCGATCGCAAAGGCAACCATGGTCGGCAGAACGAACAGCCACCAGTATTTTCTGATTGATTTCTGCATAACCGAAGCCCTCTTTGAAAAAGCGGATGAGTGATGCGATCACTCACCCGCCTGTTGAAATTACTTAATTAAGAATATTCTGATCTTTTCCGATTCCGTGCCGTCTTACTCTTCGTGAGCAAGCTTCCACTGATTTGCCCATCCGTCTACAAATGCGGTCACAACGCCGTCCCACTTGCCAGAGCCATCTGTGTAAGCCATCATCGCGGAGACAACATCCTTGCGCCAGTCGTCTACGTTCGGAGTTGCGTTGAAGGACCATGCAACCGAGGTCTTGCCGTCAGCAGCAAGCTTGTTGGCCTTTGCACCGAAGGGGTTCTTGGCCTCATAGTCGCCGGTGAAGGTATCAAACGGGCAGGACAGACCCATATCGTTGACAAGGGCGCTGCGTCCTTCATCCGAAGTGATCACCCAGTTCAGGAATGCAAGAGAAGCGTCAATCTCATCCTGGCTGCACTTTGCGTTGACGGTCCAGTGGTTCTCCGTGCCAACGCAGAGGCCTTCGTTTGCATCATCCACGCCGAAGTAAATCGGCATCATGTCAAGATCATCCTCGGTAACCAGATAGCCATTGTCCGGATTGGTCAATGCAGAGAATTCCCAGTCGCCATTCTGATAGAAGACTGCCTCACCCATGCCAAGCTCAGACTCAGCATTGAGAGCGCCGCTGTTCAGGGTCTTCGGATCCGCTGCGGAATCACGAACATACATATCCCAGACTCTCTTGAAGTTGTCGAGGTAGGTCCCCTTGATCTCGGCTTCACCTGCGGTCAGGTCCTCAAGTCCGTCGTCCTTGAACTCGTAGTACAAAGGCATGTTGGCAAGGTGTCCGGAGAATCTCCAGGAGGAGCCGTCATCCAGGCCTGCAGAAGCAAAGGCCTCGGTCAGCTCAGTTCCGAACTGCTCATTGATCTCATCCACGCGGGCATTGATGTCGTCCGCAACCTTCTCCAGCGTGTCGAGATCCTTGATGTCATCCACAGAAGAAACCACTGCGTTGTCCATGGTGCAGTAATCTTCCAGAATGGTCTTGTTGTAAATAATGCCATACGCTTCGTAGCAGTTTGCAACGCCTGCAATCTTTCCGTCGTACTCCACTGCCAGACTCTTGTCGGTCAGGTGCTTATAGATCTCCGAATCCTTCAGATCATAGATATAATCCGCATAGGTCTGTGCATCCGCCGAGCTGCCAATATTGAAAATCGTGGGAGCCTCACTCTTCGCCAGCTCAGACTGAAGCGTTGTCTTATACTGTCCGTCTGCAGCGGTCAGTACGGTGACATCTCCGCCAAGGCCGTTGTAGGTATCTGCAAGATTCTGCCATGCCTCATCGGTCTCAGGCTTGAAATTCAAAAGGTAAACTCTTCCGGAAGGAATCTCCGCGTCATCTGCTGCCTCAGTATCTGCAGCCGCCGTATCCTCGGTGGCTGCCTCTGTGTCCTCCGCAGCAGCCTCGGTCGTTGCCTCCGTCTCTGCCGTACCCGTGTCAGAGGTGCTGCCGCAGCCGGCAAGAATGCCGCTGACCATGGCCGTACTCAGAATCAGTGCCAATACTCTTTTCTTCATTCGATCCTCTCCTTTTCTGTCCCTTGCACGGGACCTTGCACTCTGAAGACGGCAATGCCGTCTCCTCCGGAATGAATGCCCCCTTCCGTCCGAACCCCTGACGGATTCTTCCAGCCTCCCCGCGGAGCACTCAAACTTTCTCTTGTGTATTATTGTTTCGGAACCGATTTCGGTACCGTTTCCGGAACTGTTTCCAATATAGCTTTCTCTCCGTTAAAACACAAGAGGTTATGCTATTTTTCTTTCATCTTCGGCGATTCGGTTAATTTCTCCATTCTATTTTGTGCACTTTTATACTTTTCTGAATGTCGCAGCACTGATGCTGCAGGTCTTTTTCCGCGGCCTGGTATATAATCTCAGTGTGATCCGGGGAAAATCCGGTTAAAAACGCATCTCTTGGGAGAACATTCATGCACACCGCCAACCCATATTCTGTTTCCGACCAGCGACCGTTCCGGGCAGAGCCCATCACCCGCCGAATCAGGCGCATCTGGCTGCCGGGAAATGTTTTTGCCTACTATGTCAGGGGAGATGTTTCCGGTGTCCTGATTGATACCGGCCTTGGATATGGAAGTCTCCGGTCTTTTCTGGAGCAGGAAGAGAATCATCTGGCTTTCGGTCAGCCCTACACGGTTCTTCTGACACATGGACATCTGGATCATTCGGGCGGCGCAGGAGAATTCGACCAGGTCCTCCTCTCCTCTTCCGACTTTGACCTTGTCAAAAGGCACAGCGATCCGGACCTTCGGGCCGGATATCTTCGCGAGAACGGCGTCTGTCACAAGCTCCCCGAAATCCGGGAAAGGCTTCTTTCGCCGCGCCCAGTTTCCGATTTTATTCCAGCGGATCCCTGCGCCTGTTTGGAGATCGGAGGCGAAACGCTGCGCCTTCTTCCTCTGCCCGGCCACACCTGCGGTTCCCTTGCCGTGCTTTTCGTCCGGGAGCGGATTCTGCTGACAGGAGACGCCCTGAATTCCTGGACACTGCTCTTTGCCTCTCCGGACTCTCCGCCGATGTCGGAATACCATGCGGCTCTTCTGCGGCTTCGGGATTCTCTTGTGGGACAGTATGACCGGATTCTTTACTCTCATCCGCACAACGTCGGCGGCCCGGAAATTCTGGATCAGATGACTGCTCTTGCCGGTGACATTCTTGCCGGTAAAAATACGGGCTCTCTGCCGATCCTGCGCCTCGGGCATCCTGCCATTCTTGCAAAGCCCGTGGATCCGAAAACTCTTCTTCGAAAAGACGGAGGGCTTGCCAATCTTGTCTATGACCCCGATAATCTGTAGTCGGATACCGCTTCGTGGTGAGTGTTTCCGTCATGTAAGATTTGCAGCACGGCTCACTCTTTGTCCTCCTGGTGATCAGAGGGTCGCCGCATATCTGCAGTCCTGCGCGGCTTTGCCTCATTCCTGGCTCAGCCCTTTTGTCACAGGACATGGCATCGTTACGTCCCTGCACGGCCGGCTTCCTCTGTCTTCCAACAGGCTGACGGATATCTGAAAGGAGTTCTGCAAATGGATTTTTCAACAATTGTTTTTATTCTGGAAATGATTGGCACCGTCGCTTTCGCCGTGTCCGGTGTCATGGTTGCGAGAGACTGCAAGATGGATATCTTCGGTGCCGTTGTGCTCGGCTGCGCCACCGCGGTCGGAGGCGGGATGATCCGTGATCTTCTGCTCGGTGCAACGCCTCCCATGATGTTTCGCAAGCCGGTCTATGTTACCGTTGCCACCATTGCCTCGGTACTGACCTTTCTTCTTGAATACTGCAGTCCGAAGCTTCGCGAGGTGATCGGCCGGAATCAGGAGCGCAGCGACCGGATTCTCAACATCGCCGACAGCATCGGCCTTGCCGCCTTTGTCGTTGTCGGCTGCCGCTCCGCCATTGAGGGAGGATACGGGGACAATCTGTTCCTCTGCGCTTTCGTCGGCGTTCTGACCGGCATCGGCGGAGGAATTCTCCGCGATGTCCTCGCGGGGCAGATGCCCCTGATCATGCGCAAACGCGTCTACGGACTCGCCGCGATCATCGGTTCTATTGTCTACTGCGGCCTTCTTCGAGCCGGAACCGAGGCCATTCCCGCTGCTCTTTCCTGCATTGCCATCACCTGCCTCATCCGGTTTCTGGCAATCCACTATCGCTGGAATCTTCCGTCGTTTCATTAAATTGCGGTTTGTATCACTGTTCACGATTTCCCACGCCATCGGAAAGTCAGAGGCGGGATGCTCATGGCTGGGACAAGTG
>CALEFO010000009.1 GCA_937877165.1 uncultured Lachnospiraceae bacterium
CGGCGACCTACTGATTACGAATCAGTTGCGCTACCAACTGCGCTATTCCAGCATAGCGTCCGGACGTATTACGCGACCGAACGTTGATTATTATACCGATTGATTTTCATCTTGGCAAGAAAAATTTTCATGATTCTGCAATCGGTCCCCCAAAAAGCTTCTGAGCGGCCTGCAAAGACCTTTATCCTTCCAGCGAGTGAATGAACAGACCGGACAGGAGCTTGGGCTCGAACCAGGTGGATTTCGGCGGCATCAGCTTCCCGGCATCCGCCACCGCAAACAGTTCCCGAATGGATGTCGGATACATCAGGAAGGCTGCTCCCTCCGATGCATCTGCACGCTGCATCAGCTCCTTCGTTCCGCGGATTCCGCCCACGAATTCAATGCGTGCATCCGTTCTAGGGTCTGCGATTCCGAAAACAGGGCCCAGAACCCGGTCCTGCAGGATGGAAACATCCAGCCCCTTCACCGCATCTCCGCTCTTGACGTGATTCTTTGCCGTAAGAAGGAACCAGCTGTGATCCAGATACATGCCGATCTCGCCCTTTGCAGAGGGCACCGCGATATTCCTTCGGTACGGCATGATGTTGAAATTCGGTCGAAGCTTTTCCAGGATTTCCGCCCTGGAAAGACCGCAAAGATCCTTCACCACACGATTGTAATCCAGAATCTTCAGCTCATTCTCCGGAAACAGAACGCAGAGGAAACGGTTGAATTCTTCATTTCCCGTATAATCCGGTTGCTCGCTTCTTCTCTTTAATCCGACCTTCACGGCAGAGGCTGCGCGGTGATGACCGTCCGCAATATAGATGCGGTCAATAGAGGCAAACGCGTCGCGGATACGGCTCACCTCTTCCTCTGCCCGGATGACCCAGACACGGTTTCGGACTTCACCCTCTGAGACAAAATCGCAAACAGGCGTCTCCTTTTTGAACTGCTGTATCACTGCGTCAATGTCTGCATTCCCGCGGTAGGCAAGGAAAATCGGACCGGTCTGCGCATTGCAGATGTCGACATGCCGGATGCGGTCCTGCTCCTTGGCCTCGACGGTGTTCTCATGCTTTTTGATGATGCCCTGCAGGTAATCATCGATGGATGCGCAGGCGGCAATTCCAGTCTGGCTGCGCCCCTGCCAGGTCTGCTCATACAAATAGTAGCAGTCCTCAGAATCCTGCACGAAGCTTCCGTCTCTCATTTTCTGCTCCAGCAGTTGCTTTGCCCGTTCATACACAGCGTCATCATAGGTTCCGACTTCTGCAGGAAGACCGGACTCTGCCCGGTCAATGGCAAGGAAAGAATTCGGATGCTCTGCTACGTATTCTCTTGCCTCTTCCCGGGAGTATACATCGTAGGGAAGTGCTGCAATTTCTGCTTCCAGTCCTCTGGCAGGCCGAAAGGCCCGAAAGGGTGTGATTTTTGCCATAGATACCTCTCTGCGGCTGTCGGTGCGCCAGCACCGGTGCTGCCGTTTGAAAGAGACCGATCGATGTCACTTTCAAACAACTCCTGCTGCGCTTATTTAATGATGCGGATCCGGAATACACCGTCCACTTCTGCAAGCTTTGCCGCAACATCCTCAGAAACCTTCGAATCCACATCCAGAATGGTGTAGGCAACATCTCCTCTGGACTTGTTGGTCATCTCTGCAATGTTGATGCCTGCCGCGCCCATGATCGAAGTGAAGCCGGTGATCATATTCGCGACGTTCTTGTGAAGGATGGCGATTCGTCCCTCTCTTGTGCAGACACCCGCATCGCAGGCCGGATAGTTGACAGAGTGGGTGATGTTGCCGTTCTCCAAATAATCCTGCAGCTCGTCCACGGCCATCACAGCGCAGTTGGTCTCAGACTCTTCCGTGGAGGCGCCAAGGTGCGGCGTCGTAATGCAGCCGCGGTGGCCGGCAATCGTCGGATTCGGGAAATCCGAAACATAGCGGCGGACCTTCCCGGCATCGAGGGCTGCAATCATCGCCTTCTCGTCCACCAGCACATCACGCGCCATGTTCAGGACAATGACGCCCTGCTTCATCTCATCAATGGCTTCCTTCGAGATGTAGCCCTTTGTGGAATCCATCGCCGGAACATGAATCGTGATAATATCGCAGCTGCGGTAAATCTCGTTGATGTCTGTCACATGCGTTACCTTGCGGGAGAGACTCCACGCGTTCTCGATGTTGACATACGGATCATAGCCGTAGACATCCATCCCAAGGTAAACGGCAGCATTGGCAACACGCACACCGATGGCACCAAGTCCGATGATGCCGAGCTTCTTTCCCTCCAGCTCGGTTCCTGCGAACTGCTTCTTCTCCTTCTCAACCTGAGAGACAATATCCGGGTTGTTCCAGTTCGCGCGAACCCAGTCCACGCCCTCGACAATGTCACGGGAGGCCAGAAGCATTCCGGCAAGAACCAGCTCCTTGACACCGTTTGCGTTGGCGCCGGGAGTATTGAATACTACGATTCCCTTCTCTGCGCAGCGGTCCAGCGGAATGTTGTTGACGCCGGCACCCGCTCTTGCAATGGCAAGAAGGTTGTCTGAAAACTCCATATCGTGCATCTTGGCGCTGCGCACCAGAATGCCGGCAGCCTCCTCGATGTTCTCTGTCTTCTCAAAGTTTCCGTCAAAGTGGCTTGTGCCGACAGCGGAAATATTATTCAGCTCTGCATACTTGAACATGATCTTCTCCCTTTCCTGCAAAAACAGGGAAAGCATTCCTGCATAACCAAAGAATACCTTCCCTACCGTATGATGTATGGATTAGTGCTTTGCTTCGAATTCCTTCATGAAGGCAACCAGCTTCTCCACGCCCTCGATCGGCATTGCGTTGTACATGGAAGCGCGCATTCCGCCGACCGTGCGGTGTCCCTTCAACGAAACCAGACCGTTTGCCGCTGCCTCCTTGACAAAAGCCGCATCCAGATCCGGATCTCCGGTAACGAAAGGAGCGTTCATGAGCGAGCGGTCCTGTTTGCGGACCGTGCCCTTGAAGAGCTTCGACTCGTCCAGATAATCATAGAAAATCTTTGCCTTCTCTTCGTTATGGCGGGCAATGCCTTCCAGGCCACCCTGCTTCATCAGCCACTTGAAGACCAGTCCGCAGATGTAAATGTTGTAGCACGGAGGCGTGTTGTACAGGGAATCCTTGTCTGCCTGCGTCTTATAGCGGAGCATGGTCGGAACATAATCCGGAAGATCGTCACGGATCAGATCCTCACGGATGACCGCAATGACAACACCGGCAGGACCGACATTCTTCTGCACGCCGCCGAAGAACATGCCGTATTTAGTGACATCAATCGGACGGGACAGGAAGTTGGACGAAACATCCGCCACGAGGACATGTCCCTTTGTGTTCGGCAGCTGGAAATACTCGGTGCCGTAGATGGTGTTGTTCTCGCAGATGTAGACGTAATCCGCATCCTCCGGAATATCCAGATCGGAGCAGTCCGGAATGTAGGAGAAGTTCTGGTCCTCTGAAGAAGCCACCTTGATGGCTTCGCCGTACTTCTGTGCTTCCTTCCATGCCTTCTTTGCCCACTGACCGGTGACAATGTAGGCTGCCTTGCCGTTCTTCATCAGGTTCATCGGAATCTCAGCAAACTGAGTAGAGCCGCCTCCCTGCAGGAACAGCACCTTATAGTTGTCCGGAACGCCGACCAGAGATCGGAAATCCGCCTCAGTTTCCTTGATCAGATCGTCAAACACCTTACTTCGATGTGACATCTCCATCACGGACATTCCGCTGCCATGGTAATCCAGCATTTCGCTTGCCGCCGTCTGCAGTACTTCCACGGGAAGCATCGCAGGACCTGCTGAGAAATTGTAAACTCTGCTCATCATCTACCTCCTCTTGGAATCGTCCTCTTCCGGACAACTCCATCTTCTTTGTCAGATGCCGTCTGCCCAAAAACCGCAAACGAACACCCGGATTTATGCGAAGCGGAATGTTCCGCGCACATATCTGTCAGGACAACAAGGTGATCAATACAATACAACCGGCGTTCCGACCTGCACCATTCCGTAAAGCTCCGGCATGGCTGACGGCGGAATATTCACGCACCCGTGAGATCCGTTCGTCAGATAAATGGTGCCACCGAACTTCGAGCGCCAGTCGGCATCATGAAGGCCGATGCTGTTGCCGATGAAATTCATCCAATATTTGACAGGAGAAGCGTAATCCCGTCCGGTCAGGGTAATGTTGCGCTGCTTGCCCCGGATCCGGTAGACACCGGTCGGCGTATCATGTCCCAGACGATGATTGCCGGTGACGACCGAGGTTGCAAACCGACGTACACCATTCTCATAGTAATACAGAATCTGATTGGGGATATCAATCTCCACGTAGGTTCCACCGCAACGCAGAAGCGGCGTATGAACCTCTGTTCTCTGTCCCATCATGGCAGCAGCCAGATAATTGATCTCTGTATCCACGTCCAGGTAACCCGTCATCTGGAAGGTGCCGTCCACCGGAATATACGTTCCGTCCGTCTTCTGGAATCCTGCCGTGTTGGGAACACTCCCTTCCGGAGGAAACAGCTTCTGAAGGCCGGTGAAGAAATTCCGCATTTTTCCGGAATCGCACACGTAATAGCCGGTCTGCGGATCAATGTAATAGCTTCCGTCCGCGTTCGTGACCATCATCGTCATCGCAAGCTCCGGTGTCACGGTGTAGGTTTTCCCGCCGCCGAAATCATAGGTAATCCGGCACTGGGGCGCAGCCGGAGCCGCTGCCTTCGCCGTCATGCGGAACATTCCGGGCAAAAACACAAGAACCACCGCCGTAAGCAGCGCTGCCAGCATTGTCTTGCGGATGGAACTTCTTTCTTCTCTTTTCATGAATACCTCAATCTCTTACAAGAGACTCAAACTCCCGGGGTTACCCGCCTTCCGATACTTCCACATTTTCGGACTGCACATAATCGTCTTACTTTTCTTCCAGATCCTTCTCATCAAAGGCCTCATCAATGGAGGCTCCCGGAGAAACCATCGGAAATACCTTGTCGTCCTCATCAATGACACACTCAATGACAACGGGGCCGCCTGCAGCGATAGCTTCCTTCAGAGCATCCTCCACCTCCGAAGGCTTGCTGATCCGGATTGCCTTGCAGCCAAGACCTTCCGCGGTCTTGCAGTAATCCGTCTTATCCGTCAGGATCGTTGCACTGTAACGTTTTCCATAATACAACGTCTGCCACTGTCTTACCATACCAAGAACCTGATTATTGATCACAATTTCAATAATCGGGATATTATAACGACTGGCTGTGGCAAGTTCGATCAGGTTCATGCGGAAGCACCCGTCGCCCGCGATGTTCACGCAGATCTTGTCCGGACGTGCTGTCTTAGCACCGATGCAGGCTCCAAGGCCGTACCCCATGGTCCCGAGACCTCCGCTTGTCAGGAAGGTTCTCGGCTCTGAATAGGTGTAATACTGAGCTGCCCACATCTGATGCTGACCGACATCCGTTGTGACGATCGCCTTTCCCTTTGTCACCTTGTCCAGCGCTTCGATGACCATCGGGCAGGTGAGCCTGGTGTGATCATACTGAAGCGGATAGTTCTCCTTGAGATCACGAATCTCACTCATCCACAGCTCGTGGCTGGTCTTCGTAAGGCCCGCGTTGATTTTCGTCAGGATTTCCTTCAGATCGCCGACCAGGGCAAGATCCACCTTCACATTCTTGTTGATTTCAGCCTCGTCCACATCAATCTGCAGGATTCTGGCATTCTTGGCAAACTCCTTCGTATTGCCAGTCTGACGGTCCGAGAAACGGGTTCCGAGTGCGATGACAAGATCAGCCTTCTGGAGTCCGTAGTTCGAAGCCTTGGTCCCATGCATGCCAATCATTCCGGTATAGTGGCGGTCATGCCCGTCAAAAACGCCCTTGCCCATCAGCGTATCGCAGACCGGAGCGTCCAGAAGCTCATCGAGCCTGCGGACTTCCTTCCAGGATCCGGAGATCACCGCACCGCCGCCGACATAGAGGAAGGGACGCTTTGCGTTCTCAATCATGGAAATGGCAAGGTCAATATCTTCCTGACTGTACTTCCCAGTGCCGGCTTCCGCCGCCTTCTTCTCCTCCAGGAGTGTTTCCGGACTTTCTTCCGTAAATTCACAGACCGCACCGGTGACGTCCTTCGTCACATCGACGAGGACCGGACCGGGACGCCCCGTCGTTGCAATCCGGAATGCCTTCCGGATGGTCGGGGCCAGCTCTTCAATGTTCTTGACAATAAACCCGTGCTTGGTCACCGGCATGGTAATTCCGGCAATGTCCACCTCCTGGAAGGAATCCTTTCCAAGAAGGGGAAGCGTCACGTTGCAGGTAATTGCAACGACTGGAACCGAATCCATATAGGCCGTTGCGATGCCCGTCACAAGATTTGTGGCCCCCGGACCGGAGGTTGCCATGCAGACGCCGACCCTTCCGGATGCGCGGGCATAACCGTCCGCCGCGTGTGCGGCTCCCTGTTCATGGCTCGTCAGAATGTGACGGATCTTATCGCTGTTCTTGTAAAGTGCATCGTATACGTTCAGAATAGCTCCGCCCGGATATCCGAACACCGTATCTACTCCCTGCTCCAGCAGGCATCTTACTATGATTTCAGAACCGTTCAGCTTCACTGTCTTTCACCTCGTCTGTGCGTTTTGCCGCAAACCGGACATTTCCCGCTTTGTACAAGCAGGAAACATCCGGATCCTTTTGTCTTAATTCTGCAGTTCCTTCGGAAGCTCCAGAATCGCTCCGCGGTTTCCAGAGGTCACCAGCGCCTGATAGCGTCCAAGATATCCGTCCGTAATCTTCGGCTTTCTCGGCTTCCACTCTGCGCGGCGCTTTGCCAGCTCTTCCTCTGATACCTTGAGCTCCAGGCGGTTGTTCGGGATATCAACGAGAATCGTATCTCCCTCATGAACAAGGGCAATCGGTCCGCCGACAGCGGCCTCCGGACTGACATGTCCGATGGCGGCTCCGCGGGATGCTCCGGAGAAACGGCCATCCGTAATCAGGGCAACCGTAGAGCCAAGTCCCATTCCAATGATCGCGGAGGTCGGATTGAGCATCTCGCGCATGCCGGGGCCTCCCTTGGGTCCCTCATAGCGGATGACCACCACGTCTCCCTCATGAATCTGGCCGGTGGTGATTGCCTTGATGGCATCCTCCTCACAGTCAAAGACGCGGGCAGGTCCCTCGTGCGTCATCATCTCAGGTGCAACCGCACTTCTCTTGACAATGCCGGTGTCCGGGGCAAGATTCCCCTTCAGAACAGCGATTCCGCCATTTGGCATAAACGGATTCTCAATCGGACGGATGACCTCCGGGTTCCGGTTGACGGCACCTGCAATGTTCTCTCCAACCTTCCTTCCGGTCACGGTGATGCCGTCCAGATCCAGCAGATTCTTCTTCGAAAGCTCATGCATGACGGCATAGATGCCGCCTGCCTCGTTCAGATCCTCCATGTAGGTCGGGCCTGCCGGTGCCAGATGGCACAGGTTCGGCGTGCGGTCGGAGATCTTATTGGCATATTCCATATTCAGCTCAATGCCGCACTCATGCGCAATGGCGGGCAGATGCAGCATCGTGTTGGTGGAGCAGCCAAGTGCCATATCAACCGTCAGGGCGTTGGTAAATGCCTTTTCGGTCATAATGTCGCGCGGACGGATGTCCTTCCGGATCATATCCATCACCGCGTAGCCCGCCTCCTTCGCAAGACGGATGCGTGCGGAATAAACGGCCGGAATGGTTCCGTTTCCGGGAAGTCCCATGCCGATGGCCTCTGTCAGGCAGTTCATCGAGTTAGCGGTGTACATACCGGAGCAGGAGCCGCAGGTCGGGCAGACATTTTCTTCAAAATTGGCAAGCTCTTTTGCCGAGATCCTCCCGGAATCGAACTCTCCTACCGCTTCAAACATGGAGGAGAGAGAACGCTTTCTTCCATTCACGTGACCTGCCAGCATCGGACCGCCGGAAACAAAGACGGTAGGGATGTTGACTCTGGCCGCTGCCATCAGAAGTCCGGGTACATTCTTGTCGCAGTTGGGAATCATAACAAGGCCGTCAAACTGATGTGCCTTTGCCATACACTCGGTGGAGTCCGCAATCAGATCACGGGTAACCAGCGAATACTTCATGCCGACATGACCCATCGCAATACCGTCGCAGACCGCAATGGCCGGGAACATCACCGGCATACCGCCTGCCTCAGCGATGCCGAGTTTGACCGCATTTGCGATTTTATCCAGATTCATGTGGCCCGGAACAATCTCATTGTAGGAACATACGATGCCGATCATCGGCTTTTTCATTTCTTCCTTGGTAAATCCAAGGGCATTGAACAGGCTTCTGTGCGGAGCCTGCTGCACACCTTCCTTCACATTGGAGCTAAGCATAGTCATACCTCATTTCTGTTGTCACAATATTTGTCAGAATGTTATCTGCCGGAAATATCCTGCCCTCCGGCTTTGTCCTTTTGTGTAAAAACCAGGATCATGATCAAATCCGGGCCGCAATGGCATCTCCCATTCCTGCACAGGAAACCCTCGTCATTCCGGCGGCTTCCTCCGAATTCTTCGGCATCAGATCCGTGCTGCGGATGCCGTCCGCCAGGGTCTTTTTCACTGCGTCCTCAATGGCATCTGCTTCCTTGATCAGGCCAAAGGAATAGCGCAGCATCATCGCTGCAGACAATACCGTCGCAATCGGGTTTGCAATGCCAAGGCCCGCAATGTCCGGAGCGCTGCCGTGGCTCGGCTCATACAGACCGAAGCTGCTCTCGTTCAGGGATGCCGAGGACAGCATGCCGATGGAGCCGGTGATCATGGACGCTTCGTCTGACAGAATATCGCCGAACATATTCTCAGTCACCACTACATCGAACTGCTCGGGGTCCTTCACAAGCTGCATCGCGCAATTGTCAACGAGCATATCCGAGAGCTCGACATCCGGGTAATCCTCTGCCACCTCATGAACGATTTTCCTCCAGAGTCTCGAGGTATCCAGTACGTTTGCCTTGTCGACGCTGGTGACCTTCTTCCGGCGCTTCCTTGCAATGTCGAATGCCGTCCTTGCAATGCGGCGGATTTCGTTCTCGTTGTACTTCAGGGTATCCACAGCAGTCATAACGCCGTTCTCTTCCCTCGTCCAGCGGTCGCCGAAATACAAACCGCCCGTCAGCTCACGAACAATGATCAGGTCGAACTTCCGTCCGCCCTCCTTTGCGGCAAGCGGACAGGATGCTGCAAGCTCCGGGAAAAGATAGGCCGGGCGCAGATTCGCATACAGCCCCAGTGCCTTCCGGATGGCAAGAAGCCCTGCTTCCGGACGCTTTTCGGGGGGAAGCTGATACCAGGGAGACGTCTTCGCATCTCCACCGATGGAGCCCATGAGAACTGCATCGCTTGCCTTTGCAATGTCGATGGTCTCCTGCGTCAGCGGAACGCCGTAGCGGTCTATGGAACAGCCGCCCATCAGAATATCCGTGTAGTGAATGGTGTGCCCGAATTTCTCACAGACACGATCCAGTACCTTTCTTGCCTCAGCGACGATTTCCGGACCGATTCCGTCTCCGCCGATTACCGCAATGTTCATTTCCATACTCATTTCTCCTCTGACCGCACCTCTTTTGAATTTTCAAAACTCCTGCGAGCATTTTGTTCAGCAGTCCCATCTCGAATTTGCTTTGCAAATCCTCGATGTGACCGGTCAGAGGTCCTCCGGACCCTGACCGCGGGCTGCCTCTGACGATGAATCTGCACGCAAGCATGCGATTCACGCCATAGGCAGCCTGTGCTGAACAAATATACACAAAAAGAAGGCCTCGGCCTTCTTTCGTGTCTGCCGCCACACTGCGGCCGTGTTTTAAAAATTCAGCTCTGCTTATTATTTGTTCTTCGACTCTTCTTCTGCGGCATCTTCCGGCTTCTCTACCTGAACGATGGCTGCCTTCTGCATCGGGATGCGGCAGTTCTTGTTATTGCCGAACTCAACGATGACCGTGTCATCATTCATATCTACGATGATGCCGTAGAAGCCTGCGGTCGTCAGCACGCTGTCACCGATTGCAACTGAGGAAAGAAGGGCTTCCTTCTGCTTCTTCTCCTTATTCTGCGGACGAATAAAGAAGAAATAGAAAAATGCAACAATGATCACCAGATAAATGACCATGACCATCGTAGAACTTCCTGCTGCGGATGAACTAAGAAACATAATGTAATCTCCTCCATATTTCAAACTGTGGCACGGATCATTGTTCCGCCGCCAATTTCTCTTTACTATACATCAAACCTTGGAAACTGGACAAGTATTTTCCCAAAAGCAGATACTTTCTGCCACGCAAGAGGCCTGTATGATAGGAAAGTGCTATCATACAGGCCTTCCTCCGCTTTCGAACAGCCGGTAGCTGCAGGATCACGGCGTCCCCTTCAGATCCTCAAGCTTATGCTTCTTATAAATAGGATACATTCCGGCATCAATGGCATCCCGGATCTCCTGCATCAGATGATTGTAAAAATACAGGTTGTGCATGACGCAGAATCGGAGCCCCAGGGATTCCTGCGCCTTCAGAAGATGACGGATATAGGCTCTCGAGTAACCTGCCCGGCAGACCGGACACCCGCAGTTCTCATCAATGGGGCGCATGTCCTTCTCATAGGCTGCATTCCGGATATGGAGCGTCCCATGATCTGTGTAAAGATTCCCGTGACGGCCGTTTCTCGACGGATAGACGCAGTCGAAGAAATCAATGCCCCGGTCCACCGCCTCCAGAATATTCTCCGGTGTGCCGACGCCCATCAGATACGTGGGCTTGTCCTTGGGAAGATACGGAACCACCTCGTCCAGCACGCTGTACATCTGCTCATGGCTTTCTCCAACCGCAAGGCCGCCGACCGCATAGCCGTCCAGATCCATCTCTGCAATCCGCTTCGCGTGGTCCACACGGATGTCGTGATAGATTGCGCCCTGATTGATGGCAAACAGAAGCTGATGCGGATTGACGCACCCCTCTTCTATCCTAAGCTCTGCCATCTTCTTCTTACAGCGTTCGAGCCATCTTGTGGTCCGCGCCACCGAATTCTCCACGTAGCTGCGATCTGCAAGCGCCGGGGCACACTCATCAAAGGCCATGGCGATTGTGGATCCGAGATTCGACTGAATCGTCATGGACTCCTCCGGTCCCATGAAAATCTTCGCACCGTCCACATGAGAATGGAACGACACGCCCTCTTCCTTGATCTGGCGCAGCTCTGCCAGCGAGAAAACCTGAAATCCGCCGGAATCCGTCAGAATCGGACGATCCCAGGTCGTGAATTTATGAAGTCCGCCGAGCTCCTTGATCACGGCATCTCCCGTGCGGACGTGCAGATGATAGGTGTTGCAGAGCATCACCTGCGTTTTGATTTCACGAAGGTCATCCGCAGACAGTCCGCCCTTAATGGCTCCCGCCGTTGCGACATTCATGAAAACAGGGGTCTCAATTGTTCCGTGCACCGTGGTCATGTGGGCGCGTTTGGCCCTGCCGTCGGTATTGACAATCTGATAGGTATAATCCTGTTTAGGCATATTTTTTTCCTTTAACAATAATGACAGATACAATCGGTTTGAAAAAATTTTGACCGCTGCATGATTTCAAAATCGCCTTCTTGGGCTCTCCTACTCTTCTGTGGAATAGAACTTCCGGACGTTTTCCGCCCGCGCGGACATGTTGGAGAGCATGGCATCCAGAATCGTCAGTGCGCACATGGTCTCACAGACAACAACTGCTCTCGGCACAACGGTCGGATCATGCCGTCCGTGGATCACAAGTGCCTTTGGCGTCCCGTCAAGCATCACCGTCTCCTGCGGCTGCGCGATGGAGGGGGTCGGCTTGAAGGCCGCCGTCAGAATAATATCCGAGCCGTCCGCGATGCCGCCAAGGATCCCTCCCGCGTGATTGGTTCTTTTGCTGATAAAGCCTTCCTCATTGGTGTAAAAGGCATCATTATTCTCGGAGCCTCTCGTATAGGCAGCAAACATACCGTCTCCGACTCCGACGGACTTGCAGGCATTGATTCCCATCAGCGCATCCGCAAGTCTTGCGTCCAGCTTCTGCATGGTCGGATCGCCGATTCCCGCCGGAACGCCGGAGATCACGCCCTTGACGATACCGCCAATGGAATCCTGCTCCTTTCGGCAGGCCTCAATCAGGCGGACCGCCTCCTCATTGGCCTCTTCATCCGGCATGCAGGTGGGAGTTTTCAGGATCAGCTCCGGATCAAAGCGGTCCGGATCAATGACCACGTCGCCGATGGCCGCCGTGTAGAAGCAGAAATCAACGCCGAGCTCCTTTAAGAACTTCTCCGCAACAGCTCCGGCCGCCACTCTCGCCGCCGTCTCTCTTGCAGAGGAGCGTCCGCCGCCCCGATAGTCACGAAAACCATACTTGCACTCGTAGGTATAATCAGCGTGCCCCGGTCGGAAGCAGTCTGCGATCTCGCTGTAATCCTTCGAATTCTGATTGTTGTTGCGGATGAGAAGTGCAATCGGCGTTCCCGTTGTCTTTCCCTCAAAGGTGCCGGAAAGGATTTCCACCAGATCATCTTCCCTTCTGGGCGTCGAAATACTATTTCGTCCCGGCTTTCTACGGTCAAGATAAACCTGAATGTCTTCCTCCGTCAGCTCCATGCCTGCCGGAAACCCGTCCAGGACGGCGCCAATGCCTGCCCCATGCGACTCCCCGAAGGTGGTCACACGGAGAATATTTCCAAAATATGAACCTGCCATAATCGATACTTCTCTCTTTTCTGAATGCTGATTTTCAGTTCTGCTCGCCGACGAGCTTGTGGAAAATAACGCAGTTGGGCCGGTCCACGTGAAGCTCCCGCCCCTTCATGATGATGAGCCCCTTCTTCAGATCACAGGTAAAAAACGTCATCGTGTTGGACTCATGATTCAGCGACACCAGATGCCGGTTGTCCGGAAAAAGTGCGCAGTCCTTCGGATAGTCCCCGGAAATCGGAAGACACAAAACCTTGGAGAGCATTCCCGTCTTCTCGTCAATGGAGAAGATCGCCGCCGAGTTGTCCCCGGCATTGGAGGTCACGAGATACTTGAAGTCATCCGACAGATTCAGCGCCGAGGCGGCCGCGTCCGCAGAATGATAATTGTTCAGCGTGGAGATTGTCTGCACCTTCTCAAATTCCGGCTCGTTGTTCTTCACCATGTAGCTGTAGACATCAATCGAACATTTCATCTCGTTGACGATATACAAAAAACGTCCATCCTTCGAAAATTTGATGTGGCGCGGCGCGGATTCCAGTTCACCGTGAATGATGTCCACCTGCTTGATTTTGCCGGTCACGGCGTTGAAGGCATAGACATTCGTGTGGTCCAGTCCAAGGTCCGCCGCGCAGAGGAACTTGTTGTCCCGCGTCATCTTGACGCACTGCACATGCGGGCGGAAATTGCGCTCCGCGACTGACCCCATGCCCTTGTGATAGACCTCGTCCGTGATCTGACCAATTTTACCAGTCTCCGGATCAAGCTTCAGCACCGTAATTTTGCCGTCGTGATAGCCCGCAACGAACAGCCAGGAATCCGTGTAGTCCGTGGAAAGATAGGAACCGCGCATGCCGTTAATGGATGCCTTGTTGATGAACTCAAGGTCGCCGCCCTTCACAATCCGGTACGCCTCCACCCCGAAATCCGTGATGGAATACAGATATTTCTGATTGTGTGCAATGGTCACATAGGAGGAATTGGTGATCTCCACCTGATCCTTCTCGATGAACCGCCCCTCCTTCATATCCACGTCATAAATACGAATGCCGAAATTGTCTCCGGTTGAAGTCGTATAGGCGGAAACATATGCCACATATCTGGCCTTTCCTGCAGCCTCTTTGCGATTTCTGACCGGGTCCTTTTTTTTCTGCTCCATCTGCTCTTCCTGATTCTTTTGTTCTGTCATGGCAGCCTCCTGATGTCTTTTGACTTCTGCTTCCTGCCCCTGATCCGTCTACTTGTTCTGACCGAACCAGTCCTGTGTATCGTACATATGTGTGACGCGGAATTTCTCATCCTCGCCCAGTGTCATCTCAATGATAGCACAGTTCCCGATTCCCTGATTCCAGATCTCATCCAGAGGAAGATACCCTGCCCATTTGAGAAGAACGCGCATCGCGCAGCCGTGGCAGCCGACAAGAATGCTCTTTCCCGGGCGGTTCTTTCGAAGGTCCTCCATAAACGAGGCAAGTCTTGCCTCCAGCTCCTCAAAGGATTCCGCACCCTTGGGCGGAACATATTCCGACGGCTTGTCAAAAAGATGCCCCACTGCGGGAGCCTCCCTGTCAAACGGCGTCTCGTCCAGCAGGCCGAAATTCATCTCCTTCAGGCGGTCATCCAGCTGGAACTGCGACCGGTCCAGGCCGGTCACAATCTCAATGGTGCGGGTGGCCCGGTCAATAGGACTCGAATAAACTGCATCAAAGATAAGGCCAAGATTCTTGACACGTTCCTTTGCCTTTTGGGCCTGTTCGATTCCCCTGGCATTCAGAGACGTGTTTACCTGCCCCTGGAAAAGATGGCGGGCATTCCAGTCCGTCTCTCCGTGCCGCATGATATATACCTTCATTCTGTATGTGTTTCCTTTCTTCTGTTGCAGGAGAAATCTGCGCAGGCAGTTTCTCCGATGCGGGAGCAGGCACGTAAAACGTGCTGCTCCTAACAGGAGGAATTGCCATCGGGCAATTCCGAGTGTCGCAAGGAGAAATCCGCGCAGGCGGTTTCTCCGATGCGGGAGCAGGCACGTAAAACGTGCTGCTCCTAACAGGAGGAATTGCCATCGGGCAATTCCGAGTGTACAAGCCTGTTAATCTGCGATGCGACGTATCCGGCCCCGTATCCATTATCAATGTTAACTACCGTAATCCCGTTGGCGCAGGAATTGATCATCGTAAGAAGCGCCGAAATTCCCTTCAGATTCGCGCCGTATCCGACGGACGTCGGGACCGCAATCACAGGATTCTCCACAAGTCCCGCAAGAACCCCCGCAAGAGCTCCCTCCATGCCGGCCACTGCGATCACTACGTTGGCCTTCCGGATCACCTCGAGTCTTGAAAGAAGGCGGTGGATTCCGGAAACGCCTACATCATAGATCCGGTCCACGTTCCCGCCGAGAAACTCTGCGGTCTGCGCGGCCTCTTCGGCCACAGCAATGTCCGCTGTTCCGCCGGAGCAGACGGCAATCCGGCCCCTTTTCGGCAGAACCCTGGAGGGTTCTGCCACCTTCAGAATCCGCGACACCGGGTCATATTCGGCAGACGGAAGTGTTTTTTTCACAAGCTCCGCCTGCTCCTTCGTTGCCCGGGTCCCCATGACCAGCCCATTTTTCTCATAGAGCGTCCGAAAAATTCCCACAAGATACGCATCCTCCTTGCCCGCGCAGTACACGACCTCCGGATATCCGGATCTTGTCTGCCGGTGCAGGTCAAGCCTTGCGTAGCCTAAATCTTCATAGGGCTTTTCCTGAAAAAAGCGGTCCGCTTCCTCGACAGACATCGCGCCGCTTTTTACCTGTTCCAGTACTTCTTTTGCCGTCATCGTCGATCCCCCGCTGAGGCAGCCGATGCGTCAGCACCACTGCTGTCATTGGAACGTGTCAGATTGATGTCCCATTCAAGCCTTCTGTCCCTGGACCTTCGTCTTCTCTACAATTCCCGGATCCAGCGTCTCATTCATGCTGCCCGTGCGGTAGCCCTGCAGATCCATGGTCACGTAGGAGAAGCCGTAGCTCTTGAACGCGCTTGTGATCTCCTCACGGCGGGAAAGAAGCTTCTCAAATTCCGAAGGGTCCACCTCAATGCGCGCGAGATTCTCATGAATCCGGACGCGCAGCTGATGAAAGCCCATGTTCAGGAGAAGCTCCTCCGCCTGATCCACCATCTTCAGCTTCTTCTCCGAGATCGTCTCGCCGTAGACAAAGCGGGACGCAAGGCAGGCGTAGGACTGCTTCCTCCAGGTCGGAAGACCGAGCTCCTTCGAGATCTCACGGATTTCTTCCTTCATCAATCCCGCCTCGCGAAGCGGCGAGCGGATTCCCAGCTCCTTAATCGCAATCATGCCGGGTCGGAAGTCACCGGTGTCATCCACGTTCGATCCCTCCGCGACCTCGGAAAGTCCGTTTTCTGCAGCCAGCTTCTGCAGCTGCTCGAATAACGAGTGCTTGCAGAGATAGCACCGGTTGACCGGATTCTCCCGGTAGCCCGGAACGTTGATCTCATTGGATTCGAAGACAACCTGCCGGATGTTTCTGCCATCACAGAAGTCCTTTGCTTCCCTCGCCTCGCGGGAAGGGAAGGTCTCCGATGCCGCCGTGAAGGCCACAGCCTTTTCTCCAAGGACATCATGCGCCACGGTCAGAAGGAGCGTCGAATCCACGCCTCCGGAAAAGGCAACGGCAACACTTCCCATGTCCTTCAGAATCGATTTCAATGTCTCATATTTCTTTTGTGTTAATTCTCTCATCTTTAAAAATACGCTCTCTCTGGTGTCACTACCAGGTCCATCGGAATGTCTTCCTGTCCCATCGGAACCTCATCCACGATCTGCTCGTTGAACGCCATGCCGATCGCCATTTTCTTGCAAAAGCCTGCAAGATACCGATCGTAGTAGCCTGCTCCGAAGCCGATCCGTCCGAGCTTTGCGTCAAAGGCAAGCCCGGGCACCAGAATCATACAGTTCTGTGCCGAATCCAGTGAAATGTGCGTGGTGTACGGAAAAAGCCTGGCCGGGTCCGCCTCCGGCTCGAGAATGCCGTGCTCATTTCTTACAAGAAGAGAGGGATCCTCACACAGGAAAAAGTCCATCTTTCCGTGCGGAAGAACCTTCGGCACGTAGACCTTCTTCTCATCCCGGATCGCCTGACGAATCAGTCCCGACGTGTCCACCTCGGAGCCGAACGACACATAGCTTAAAATGCAGACGGCGCTCTCATACAGCTCCGTATTCAGAATCATATTCGTGATGGCCTGATTCTCCGCTTCCCGCGTCTTCGCCGGAATGGAATCCCGGACCTCCTTCATTTTCCTGCGCAGCTCTTCCTTCTGCCGGTCAAACTCCATCTGACTGGTCATCATCAGTAGGTCTCCTCCACATATTCAATGAGATCAAAGGTGGGATCCTCGTTTGCACGGAACAGGGTCCCTACATTCTCTCCGTTCATGACATCCGCGATCACGCCGACGCCGTTTTTCGTATTCACAATCAGCATATCACAGCCGGAGGCCGTCGCCATCCTGGCCGCGTGAAGCTTCGTGTTCATGCCGCCGGTTCCGACGCCGCTTCCTGTTGTCTCCTTGCCCATGTTCATGATTTCTTCCGTAAGCTGCGGAACATACTCAATGAACTTCGCATGCAGATTGCTCCTCGGATCATCCGTGTACAGGCCGTCAACATCCGAAAGAAGAATCAGAAGATCCGCCTTCAGAATAGAGGCGACCATCGCCGACAGGGAATCGTTGTCGCCAAGCTTGTACTCCAGTGTCGCCACGACATCGTTCTCATTGACGATCGGGATGACACCAAGTCCCAGAAGCTCCTCAATGGTTCCCTCCAGATTCTCGCGGCTCGTCGGATTGACAATCGTCGTCTTCGTCATCAGAACCTGTCCCGTAAGCTGATTGTACTCCTCGAAGAACTTCTGATAAATCATGATGAGTCTTGCCTGACCGATGGAGGCGCAGGCCTGCTTGCGGCTCATTCTGCCCGCGTCATGGGCAAGAATGCCCCGGTCCTCCCCGAGAACCTCACGTCCCACCGCTGTCGCTCCGGAGGAAACCAGAATCACTTCCTTTCCCTGATTCTTAAGGTCTGCAAGCTCCTCTGCCAGATGATCGATCCGGTGATAGTCAAGACGCCCGGTTTCCGGGTGAAGAAGTGAAGACGAGCCGATTTTGACAACGATCCGCTTCCGGTTCTTCAAGCCGCTCCGGTAGGAAAGGTTTTCCTCTGTTTCCTTCTGTGTCACTTCCTTCTGTACAAACAGCTGCTGACAAAAATGCACGATTTACTCCTTTTCTTCTTTCCGATTCTGCTCATCGGAAAGGCCGGTATTTTCTTCCAATTGCTTCCGCCGTCTTGATGCCGTCCACAGCCGCCGACATGATTCCGCCGGCGTATCCTGCTCCTTCCCCGCAGGGGTACAGGCCAGAAAGGCCAGACATGCTGTCCTCTCCCCGAAGAATCCGAACCGGACAGCTCGTTCTCGACTCCAGCCCGATGACGTAGCAGTCCCTTCCGTCAAACCCTTCCATCCGCTGTCCGAACTGGTGCATTCCCTCGACGAAATCCTCAGAAAGCTGCTTCGTCAAAAGTGTGTGAAGGGCGCCAGGCGCCGACGCTCCGCGGATGCAGAGCTCTTCCGATGATGGGACCTCTTCGTCCTTTTTCTTCTCCTCAAACGAGGAAAATCGCTGCACGGGGACTTTCCCCTCCGCAAGGTTCCATGCCTTTTCCTCGAGCCTTTCCTGAAAAACAAGGCCGTCCAGAACGCCGTCTCCACCGAAGTCCTCCGGCCCCACCGTCATGACAATGGCGCTGTTGGCTCTTTCCGCATCTCTTTTATAATCGCTCATGCCGTTTACGGCAAGGCGTTTTTCTTCGGACGAAGCATTGACAACAAATCCTCCCGGGCACATGCAGAACGAATACACGCCGTGTCCATTTGCCGCTCTCGCCGTCAATTTGTAGCTGGAGGCAGCAAGATGCAGCCGCTCAAGCTCGTTTGGATCCGCAATTCCGTACTGGGCATGATTGATCAAAGTCTGCGGATGAGAAACCCGGAAGCCAACGGCGAAATTCTTCGCTTCCATCGGAACCTGCAGGCGATGCAGCATCCGGATGGTGTCCCGTGCACTGTGGCCGGGAGCCAGAATGACGGTGTTCGTCCACAGAATCTCGCCGGTTCCGCGGATCCTGACTCCAGAAACTCTGCCATCCTGTACCAAAAGGCTGTCCGCACAAGTTTCAAAACGGATTTCACCGCCAAGGCGCGTGATCTCTTCCCGAAGGTTTCGGATCACGCTGCGCAGCCGGTCCGTTCCGATGTGCGGAATCTGCTCGTAGGCAATGTCCTCTGGCGCTCCCGCCAAAAGAAAGCAACGAAGAACCTCCGTGACGCGCCCTGCTTTGTCCTTTACATTGGACGTGAGCTTTCCATCGGAAAAGGTTCCTGCACCGCCCTCACCGAACTGAATATTGGACTCCGGATTCAGTTCGCCGCTTCTGAAAAAGTGCTCCACACTCTCAATGCGCTCTTCCATCCTCTGTCCGCGCTCCAGCACAAGGGGCCGGTATCCTGCCCTTGCAAGCTCCAGCGCACAGAAAATTCCGGCAGGTCCGAAGCCGATGATCACGGGGCGGTCCGAAAGCTCCTTCGCTCCCTCCTCAGGCGTTGGAAACACATAAGGAGTTTCCTTTGTCAGCCGAAGATTCGGCGTTCCCTTTGAGAGCCTTGCTGCCAGCTTTTCCTCTCTCTCTCTGGAACAAAGCTGAACACGGACCGAATAGACGTCCCAGAGAACCGGCTTTTTTCTTGCATCCACCGAATGATGAGAGAGCCTCCATGTAAAGGACTCTTCCTTCGGAAGACGCAGTATTTTCCGGATTTTTCCCTCAAGAAGGGACCGGTCGCTTCCGCAGGGAAGCTTGATCTGACTGATTTCAATCATCCTATACCTCGCTGAAGCAAAACCGCGAAGGCGCAGCCGGCGCTTTCTTCTGCAGCATTGCACGCGCCGCCTCCCCCGCAAGAAATCCAGAGTGCATGGCCCACGTCAGGTTGTAGCCGCCGCAGACTCCGTCCACATCCAGAATCTCCCCGGCGAAGAACAGCCCTTGCGCAAAACGGGATTCCATGGCATCCGAAACCTCACAAAGCAAAACCCCGCCAGCCGTCACCTGTGCCTTCTCAAAGTCCGCTGTTTTCGTAATCCGGACCTTCTTGCTCCGCATGCTGTCAAGAAGCTTTTCCGGAATGCCTGCATTCTTCAGATTGCCGATCTTTTTCTCCCGCGCCTCACCAAGACCAGCAATCAGATACGCCGCAATTTTGTCCGGAACAAGTCCGAGGCAGAGGTCTCCCAGCGTATCACGATCGGACATCTGCCGGAGCCGCCTTTCCTTTTCCTGCTCCCAGCTTCGTTCGGAAAGCTCCGGAAGGAAATCAAGAACCGTGGTGATTTCCTTCTCCGGTGTATCCTTCCTGGCCCGCGCCGCATAGCGCGAAACCTGAAAGACCGGAATTCCGCTGATGCCGTCCGCCGTCATCTGGATTTCACCAATGTCCTCCGCCGCCTTTTCCCCATCAAGGAAAAGCTGCACGTGTGCTGCGGTCCGAACTCCGGAGGCAAGCTTCCGGTACGGATCATCCGTATAAAGGGCGCAAAGGGCAGGAACCGGCTCCTTCACCGAATGCCCGAGGCTCTTCGCGATCCGGTAACCGTCCCCCATACAATGGTATGTTCCGGACACCATCCCGCCGCAGGCAAGAATCACAGCAGCTGCCGAAATGGAAAAGGCAGCTTCCGGTCCCTCTCCCGTTACGGAAAAGGTCCCATCCCTCTTTTTCCGGACCGCGCCTGCGCGGTATCTTCGAAGGATCCGGATTCCGGACTGCTCCGCTCTCCGAAGAAGCGCCTGAAGAACCGTTGCCGCCTGATCCGTCCGCGGATAGACATACCCGTTTCTTTCATGGGTGAGAACGCCAAGAGAAGCC
>CALEFO010000010.1 GCA_937877165.1 uncultured Lachnospiraceae bacterium
GAGAACGGCTATGACATCGTTCCCGAGATCATGGTTCCGCTTGTCGGCGATGTGAGGGAGCTTGCCTTCGTTAAGAAGGAGATTGTTGACACGGCAGAGAAGGTAAAGGCAGAGAAGAATTCCGACATTCAGTACCACATCGGTACCATGATCGAGATCCCGCGTGCCGCTCTGATGGCGGATCAGATCGCGCAGGAGGCAGAGTTCTTCAGCTTCGGCACCAACGATCTGACACAGATGACCTTCGGCTTCTCCCGCGACGATGCCGGCAAGTTCCTGCAGGATTACTACAAGTCCAAGATTTACGAGCAGGATCCTTTTGCTCACCTCGATCAGAACGGCGTCGGCCAGCTGATCCAGATCGCTGTCGAGAAGGGCAAGAAGGTACGCCCGGATATTCATCTCGGAATCTGCGGCGAGCACGGCGGAGATCCGGCTTCCATCGACTTCTGCCACCGCGTAGGCCTGACCTATGTCAGCTGCTCCCCGTTCCGTGTGCCGATCGCAAGACTGGCTGCTGCACAGGCTGCCATCAAGCATCCGAGAGCATAAAACAATTTTTACAATAGCGATTGTCCGTAAAAGGAAGGACAGCCAGCGCAAGCTGGCTGTCCTTTTTGCGTGAAAAGTTTTTCATAAATTCTGGTAAAAACTGTTTATAACAGCGCACTTTTTGGCTATACTGATCGCGAGGAGGAGATGTCATGATCGTTAGACCCTACTATTTGGATATACTGAAAACCTATCGGGAGGTTCCGCTGGTGAAGATCCTTGCGGGGATCCGCCGCTGTGGGAAATCGACTATTTTGGATATGCTGAAGGAAGATCTGCTTGACAGCGGCATTGCGGCAGACCATGTGATTCATCTGCGTTATACTTCGGAGGAGCTGGATGACAGTATGACCGCCAGGCAGATGTACTGCGATATAAAAGAGAAAATGGCCGACAGTGAGCGTTACTATCTTCTGCTGGATGAAGTGCAGGAGGTGGATGGCTGGGAAAAGGCAGTCAATAGTCTGCTGGAGGATGCCAACACGGATATTTATGTGACTGGATCCAACTCCAGACTGATGTCCGGTGAGATCTCTACCTATCTGACGGGGCGTTATATCTCTATCCCCGTTTTTACCCTGTCTTTTTCCGAATATATGGAGTTTAAGAAGGACAGCAGCCGCACACCGAAAGAGCTCTTGAACGATTATATCCGTATGGGCGGGTTCCCCATCGTTGCACTGGGGAACTTCGATGAGCGTTCATCCTATCAGATCGTTGAGGGAATTTACAATTCGGTTATCACCAGCGACATCACCAGACGGCACAATATCACGAATTTTGACCTGTTCAACCGGGTGGTGAAATATGTCGTGGAGAATGTCGGAAAAACCTTCTCCGCAAACGCCATCGTGAAATTCATGAAAAGCGAAGGGCGTTCCCTCTCGGTAGAAGCCGTTTATAATTATCTGGAATGGCTGGAAAAGGCTTTTGTCATCTACCGTTGCCAACGGTATGATATGCAAGGCAAGACTGTTCTGAAAACGCAGGAAAAGTTCTATCTTGCGGATGCTTCTCTCAAATACTGCATCATGGGCTTTAACCCGAAATCCGTTGCTGCCATGCTGGAAAACATTGTGTACTTTGAGCTTCGGCGGAAGGGCTATGATGTGTATATCGGCAAAAACGCCACAAAGGAGATCGACTTCGTGGCCGTGCGGCGGGACGAGCGGATTTATGTGCAGGTGTGCCGCACTCTGCCGGAGGAATCTGACCGGGAGATCGCCAATCTGCTTGAAATCAAAGACCATTACCCGAAATATGTAGTAACACTGGATGAACTGGCCGCGGGTAACATCAATGGTGTAAGAATCGTACATCTGGCAGATTTCCTGCTGAGCAAAGACTACTACTAAATGGTTTCTGTACAACAATACGGTTTGGGTACGTCCGAGAACATAAAATGTGTATGGCCCGTAAAAGGAAGGACAGCCAGCGCAAGCTGGCTGTCCTTTTTGCGTGAAAAGGGTTCTCCCTCGTACGGCAGGGTCCTTCACTTCACTTGGCCAGCACAAATTTTGATCATAAAAATTGGACATTCCGGGGAAAACTGATAACATATGATTGATAAGCTCTGCGCACTCTGATCCGTGTACAGACGATTTGCCCGGAAACAGCCGGATGGGAAACGAAGAATGCATAAAAAAATGAAGAAGAAAATGACTGGCAGAAGAGCGGCGGCCTGTCTGTGTGTTTTTCTGACCGCAGCACTTTGTGCAGGCTGCGGCAGCAGGAGCCATGCGGTAAAAAATCACGAAGAGGACCTCCCCATGATTACGGTGGGGTGTGACAATTATTCTCCTTTCAGCTACATGGATGTGGACGGCGACCTCACCGGTGTCGATGTGGACCTTGCAACGGAGGCCTTCCACCGGATGGGCTATGAGCCGAAGTTTGAATTCATCAATTGGGAAGACAAAAAGGAGCTCCTGGAGGACGGCAGCATCGACTGCATATGGAGCTGCTTTACCATGGACGGACGCGAGGAGGAATATCGTTGGGCCGGGCCGTATATGATGAGCCATCAGGTCGTGGCGGTCGGAGAGGACAGTGAGATCCAAATGTTCCAGGATCTGAAGGACAAGACGGTCGCCGTGCAGTCCACGACGAAGCCCGAGGACATTTTCCGAAGTAAGGATCCGAGGATCCCAGAGCTTCGCAGGGTCATTTCCGTTCAGAAGCGGGATCTGATTTTCGTTATGCTGAGCAAAGGCTATGTGGATGCTATCGCAGCGCATGATACCTCGGTGGATCAGTTTATGGAAGAAAGCGGGATGAAATTCCGGATTCTTGAGGAGCCGCTGCTTGCGGCCAGGCTTGGCGTTGCCTTTGATAAAAACGACGAACGGGGCATCCCGGAAGAGCTTACGGAAACGCTTCGGAGGATGCAGCAGGATGGGACGACGGAGCGGATTATCGGTAAGTATTTTGAGAATACCGAAAGATATCTGGGAGAACTGAATGAAGACTAGGCAACGAACCATACGATGGCGCAAGGTGATCATGATGGAAGCTCTTGCCGGAGCCGCAGCTGTGGCCATCATGTTCTTCATTTCCGTAAAAAACGATATGACACGGGCGGAAGAAAGACTCCATGCTGCCGTTGAATACATGAAGGAGCAGTGCAACAACAACCAGCTGCGTGATCTTGCTTCTGAGGCCAAAAGCCTGATGCGCGTGACGGAAAGCGCGGAACAGGCCCGCTGGCGTCTGGAGAATGCGCTGAAGAAGAATAACGAAGCGGCGATGGATCCGGCGGTCCTGAAGGATATCGCGGAAGGAAGCTATGTCGACGGCATTCTTCTTCTGGATGAGAACGGAGAGCTGGAGTCCTCCTGTGATATGGCGGGATTTACGCCCGAAAGAATCCTTGAGCAGGTGGATCTGGAGGCCATTCTGGATACCGTCTCTTTTACGGAGAAAACCTATATGGCTCGGATTACCTTTGAGGATGAGTCCCATCTGGATTATGCTGCACAGGGACGCTCGGATCAGAAGGGCGTTATTCTGGTGTATTACTACACCTCGGCGGTGTATGCGAAGACCTTCAATAATTCGATTCGCTCGCTGGTAAACGGCTATTCGGTGGAAAATGACGGGACCATCGTGATCAGCAGCGGAGACCGGATCATTGCATCCAACGACAAGACACTTGTCGATACCAAGGTGGAGAACAAGGCGATTCTGAAACGGATCATGGAGAGGGGAACCGGCAGTCATCTGATCCATGCAAGGAGCGGAAAGGTGTTGGGGCATGACTTTGGCCTCATGGACAAGAGCCAGAACTATTACATTTATGCCTATCTGTCGGAGCGGAGTGTTTTTGCCACGACACCCCAGAATCTTTTGTACACACTGTTCGTTCTGTTCCTTCTGGCCTTTGTGATTCACATGATTTTGTGGCGGACCAACAGAACCTATCAGGAAAATCAGGACAGGATCCGGCAGGCCTACCTGCAGCAGCTGGAGACGAAGAACGGTGAACTCCAGGAGGCAGTGACGCGGGCTGAGCGCGCCAGCGTCGCCAAGAGCGAATTTCTCTCCCGGATGAGCCATGATATCCGGACGCCGCTCAACGGAATCATCGGTCTTCTGACCATTGATGAGATGCATCCGGACGATCCGAAGCTGATTATGGAGAATCATAGGAAAATGATGATCGCTGCGGATCATCTTCTGTCTCTGATCAATGATGTGCTTCAGATGGGAAAGATTGAGGACGGCAAGACCTCGCTGACTCATGAGACAGTGGATCTTGCAGATCTCTCACAGGAGGTCGGAACGATCATCAGCACGAAAGCCATGGAGACGGGCATCCGGCTTGAAATCCATGAACAGGAGCTGCCGGTGCGCTATGTATACGGAAGCCCGCTTCACATCCGCCAGATTTTTCTGAACGTGTATGGCAATTGCATCAAATACAACAAGGAAGCTGGAAAGATTGAGACCGCCATGCAGTGTGTTTCGAAAGATGAGAAGCATGTGACATACCGCTGGATCATTTCTGATACGGGAATCGGAATGAGTCCGGAATTTGTAAAGCATATTTTTGAGCCCTTCCGGCAGGAGCATTCGGATGCAAGAAGTGTCTACCAGGGAACTGGGCTCGGCATGGCGATTGTCAAGGGTCTCTTGGATCAGATGGGCGGAACCATTGAGGTCTCCAGCCGGGAAAATGTGGGCTCGCGCTTTGTGATCACGATACCGTTTGAAATTGCGCCTGTGCCGGTGAAAGAAGAAAAGCCGGAAGAAAAGGCAGGAATTCGGGGCATGCACCTTCTGCTTGCGGAGGATAATGAGCTGAACACCGAGATTGCGGTGGCGCTTCTGGAGAGTGAGGGCGCCAGTGTGACTGCAGTGGAGAACGGACAGAAGGCCGTGGAAGCGTTCAAGGCATCGGAGTCTGGTACCTTCGATGCCATCCTGATGGATATCATGATGCCGGTGATGGACGGCATCACGGCTGCCAGAGCCATCCGGGCTCTGGAGCGGCCGGATGCGAAGACCATTCCGATTCTTGCCATGACCGCCAATGCCTTCGAAGAGGACGCGAAAAAGAGTCTCGATGCCGGCATGAACGCACATCTGACGAAGCCGCTTGACATCCGGAGGGTGGCCATGGAGATCACAAGATGCTGCCGGAAAGCGGACAAGGACGCACAGTGAGGCTCAAAAGGGCCGCGTGTTGATTGCAGAGAACAGATTTACCTGGGAGAGGAGGCGTGAAACGCCTCCTTTTCCTGATACATCGCCTGATCCGCCAGCTTATAAGCCTCTTCGAAGGAGAGCGAATCGTCTGCGATCGTGGCGCTGCCGAAGGAGGCGCTGAGCGTAAGCTTTTCATCACTTTTTTCAACGAGCTTTTGCTTCATGTTCGCGATCATCCATGCGGCCCGCTCCGCGGAGCAGTGCGGGCACAGGATCAGAAATTCATCGCCGCCGATCCGCATGGCGATGCCGCTGCTGTCTATGCTGCCACGGATGACGGAGGCGACGCGCTGCAGAAGAAGATCGCCGTATTCGTGGCCGAGGGTGTCATTCGTCTGCTTTAAGTAATTGCAGTCCGCCATGATGAGGCTGACGGGGTAATCGCCTGTGCGCACGAAATTCTTAATCAACCGAAAACATGAGATTAAGAGCATAAATTATGAAAAAATAAGAAAAATTTTCCTATGAAGAATTAAAAATATGGATGAATTTTGCAAAACGCAATGGATTCTCTGATTTTTGCAACATCGTAAATTTTAAAGCGGATTGTAAAAGAAATAAGAATTGCGGAACACTTTCTGCTACACTTTGATGTGGTATGGACGAAATCAAAAGGTCCGGTGAAGAAGATCTGCGGGCAGGTGATTTTGGAGAAAAGAGGGCGGAACGTGAAGGAGCAAAGGAAAAAGCGGCATTCCATCAATCGCAAGCTGAGGCTTCTGGTGACGGCGGCCATGATTCCATTTCTGTGCGTGGCGGGCTATCTTCTGTATGCGCTGCTGTCGTACAGCAACGCCTATGACCGCGTAGTCCGGAACATGACCATGGCCAACACCTATAATCTTTCCTTTAAAGAAGAAATGGATGAGAATCTGTACAAGATTGTGGTCAGCGGAACGACCTTTGACGAGATCGGAGCCTCAGATTCCCTGGAGGACCCTTATGCGCTGATTGATGAGCTGCAGGGTGACTTCCGGGAGCTGGAGACCATCACGACGGACGCGACCTCACGCCGCTGGCTGCAGAACCTTCTGCGCAACATCGATACGCTGCGGGAGCGCGTCGATGACATCCGCGTGAATCTCCGGGAAGGCGGACACTATGATGAGAACATCGACATGCTGGACAACAACATCTATATTCTGACCGAGCTGATCCAGGATGACATTCAGTATTATATTTATTATCAGACGCAGAGCATGGAGCTGATGAGGGCGACCCTGAATCAGCAGGCCTTCACCTTTATTGTCTGCATGGTTCTGCTGCTCATTGCGCTGACTGCATTCGTATCTTTTGTGGAAACCCGGATTTCGCGCAGTATTTCCAGGCCGCTTCAGGAGCTGAACCAGGTGACCCGAAGAATCGCGCAGGGAGATTTTACCGCGCGGGCAGGGGAGAACGGTGATGACGAGACGGCAGCTCTTTCCGCCAGTGTCAACGATATGGCACAGCACCTGTCTGTCATGGTGACGAAGATCCGGGAGGATGAGCGCAAGATGCGGAAGGCGGAGCTGAGGCTTCTGCAGGAGCAGATCAATCCACACTTCCTTTATAACACGCTGGACGCGATTGTCTGGCTGATTGAGGACGGAAAGTCGGAGGAAGCCGAGGACATGGTGGTGTCTCTCTCGTCCTTTTTCCGGACGGTACTTTCCCGTGGACGGGAATATATCAGCGTCCGCGAGGAGGAGCAGCACATTCGGAGTTATCTGGAAATCCAGAAGGCCAGATATCAGGACATTTTGAATTATGAAATCCGGATCAATCCGGAGCTGTACCCTTACAAGACCCTGAAAATGACACTCCAGCCTCTTGTGGAAAATGCACTCTACCATGGGGTGAAGAACAAGCGGAACGGCGGGAGAATCCTGATTACCGGGGAACCGGACGGAGCCCTGATCCGCTTTACGGTGGAGGATGACGGAATCGGCATGAGCAGCAGTGAGCTTGCGCACCTTCGCGAGGAGATTCAGCGCCCCTGCAAGGAGACCGACAAGGGCTTCGGAATGGCCAATGTCAATGAGAGGATCCGGATGAACTTCGGCGCAAACTATGGCCTGACAATTGATTCGGAGGAAGGGAAGGGAACCTGTGTCGGGGTCACCATTCCGGCGATGGCGGCAAGGGCCGGAGAATGGGATGATCCCATCGGAGAAAGCCCATTCGGGCATTTCTCCCCGGTGTGCCACAAAAAACGCGGTGCAGAAAGGCAAAGATGAGAAGGAAAAAAACAAAATGGACGGCAGCAATTGCACTTTTTTGTGCAGCGCTTCTTTCCGGGTGCAGTCCCTTTGATCCGCTTGCTGCGGAGAATTCATCCGAGGAAGAGGAGAAGAACGAGGATCTGATCAGCGTCGGCTTCTCACAGCTTGGCAGTGAGTCGATCTGGCGGACGGCCAATACGAATTCCGTCCGTGAGACGCTGACGGAGGAAAACGGATATTTTCTGCTGTACGACAACGCGAGGCAGATGCAGGACAAGCAGATCAAGGCACTTCGCAGCTTCATTTCACAGCGGGTGGATGTCATTGTGTTCTGTCCGGTGAAGGAAAGCGGATGGGATACGGTCCTGGAGGAAGCCAGGGAGGCCGGGATTCCGGTGATTGTGCTGGACCGCGCCATTTCGGTCGCGGATGATTCACTGTACACCTGCTTTGTCGGGGAAGACATGCGGGAAGAGGGCGTCAAGGCGGGAGAGTGG
>CALEFO010000011.1 GCA_937877165.1 uncultured Lachnospiraceae bacterium
CAACAACAAGCGCTGTTCCGTTTCCAACCGTCACACTGGCCCTTTTTCCTGCTTCGATTTCGTTAGAGCACCCGATCGGAAAGTCATTGGTCAGCACGACATCCTCGATTTCATATTTCATGCCGTGGATCGTCACTCCGGTGATCTTCGGCTCCACGGCAAACATCGAGAATCTTCCCGCAAAGCCTTCGTGAAATTCCTTCGTCTCATTCCGGATGAGAAACAGCATCTGGTTCGTATCCATCAGATACCCCTGTCCGCCGTTGTTCTTGATAAAATTCAGAACCTGCAGGTTGGCTAGGGTGTGCGCGATTCTCGCGCCGCCGAGGGTCCCATACAGATCAAAGCGAAGGTACCCGAGCTTTAAGCCGAAGCGAACCGCCGCCATGGTATCCGTGTCGTCTTTGGCCACCGGAAGGGTCACGATGCGTGACGGATCCTCCCTGCGAATCTCCTCCAGCACTCTTCTTCCCTCCGGAAGGAGCGAATCGAAGTCCCCCAGGCAGTAATCCGGCAGAACTCCCATCTGTGTCAGATACGTGAGCCCGTTGTCCACGGCGATGATGCAGTCGCCGTCCTCTTTCCGAAGGTCCATGGGCTCAAAATCGCCTGCACAGACCAGAATACATTTCTTCATCGTGTTATAATCTCCTCGTTGCTGTAATCTCTTTCTTTTGTTTCATACACATGATGAACGGAGGCAGCCGCTTGTCCGCAAAGCACTATATCCGGACGGAAGAACGCAGATCTTTTTCTCTGACGCTTCCGGACGGCACGCACACACTGATTGATTATACACTGTTCCGGAGCAGCCGCCGCAGGTCCTTTGCACTGATCGTCCGCGAGGACGCTTCTCTCGAAGTCCGTGTACCGCTTCGCTTCCGCAAGGAGGACCTGCAGACTTTTCTTCGGATGCACACCTCCTGGATTCTCTCACACATGGCCTCCCAGAGAAAGCGCCTGGCCAGAAAAGAGGCGCAGTCGCACCATCTCTCCGAAGAGGAGCAGCTTCTGCTCAAGAAGAGTTCCATGAAAAAAATGCGGCCCCTTCTTCAGGACCGCATTGACTATTATGAACCGATGCTGCCCGCATCGCACCGTCTCATCACCCGCATTTCCATCCGCGCGCAAAAAACGCGCTGGGGGAGCTGCTCTTTTCGCGGCACGCTCTCCTTCAACTGGAAGCTGTACCTGGCTCCTCCGTCCTGCCTTGACTACGTGGTGGTGCATGAGCTCTGCCACCTTGTTCACATGGATCACAGCCCCGCCTTCTGGGCAGAGGTGGAACGAATCATGCCGGATTACCGCATCTGGAAGAAATGGCTTCGGGAGAACGGCGATGCACTCGGCATATAACGCAAATTAAGAAGATCCGTCTCCATTGCAGCACCTGCCGTTCGCCACTTCCCTCTGCAATCATGATCAGCTCTTATTTTCTTCCCGCAAGGTCCTTGCCTTTTTCTCCGGCTGCGTTGTAAAGCCGTGCTCCTTGTCAAGAAAACGCTCCACGATAAAACGCGGGCGATGCTTCGTTTCCATGTAAATCTTTCCGATGTACTCGCCGATCACACCGAGGGAAAGAAGAATCAAGCCTCCGATGGCCCAGACAGAAACATTGAGGAACGTCCATCCCGCCACCGTGGCACCCATGGCATGCCGGGCCAGCGAATACACCAGAATCGCCAGGCTGAACAGGAAGATGACAACGCCGAGCGTCGTGATCATCCGGATCGGCTCGATCGAGAGCGACGTGATGCCGTCCATGGCAAAGGAAATCATCTTCTTCAGCGGATATTTGCTCTCACCGGCAAACCGCTCCGCCCGCTCGTAGTAGACCACGTCGCTGGGATAGCCGACGAGCGGCACCATCCCGCGAAGAAACAGATTGACCTCTCCGAACTGAGCCAGTCCGTCCAGTGCCCGCCGGCTCATCA
>CALEFO010000012.1 GCA_937877165.1 uncultured Lachnospiraceae bacterium
GGCGACCACCGAGATCTACACTCTTTCCCTACACGACGCTCTTCCGATCTGGAGGAAGGCGTCAGGGCCGGAGAATGGCTGGAGCAGGCCATGACCGGACCGGATCAGGAGGGAGAAGAGATCAACATTGCAGTTCTCCAGGGAACGGAAGGCTCCTCCGCGCAAATCGGCCGGACAGAGGGGTTCAACGCGATTGCGGCGAGGCACCGGAACTGGAAGCTGACGGCGCAGACCGGCGGAGACTTCACCGAGGCCAAGGGCAAAGAGGTCATGGAGCGGTTTCTGCAGGAGTTCGATGACATTGATGTGATCGTGGCGCAGAATGATGACATGGCGTTCGGAGTGGTGGAGGCACTGGAAGAGGCAGGAATCGAGCCGGGGAAGGATGTGACGCTGATTTCCTTCGACGGCTCCAAGCGGGCACTGGAATACGTGGAGCAGGGAAAGATCAACGTTGATATTGAGTGCAATCCGCTGTCGGGGCCGCTTCTTTCGGATGTCATCCGCAGGATTGAGGCGGGCATGAAGGTCGAAAAGGAATATTACATGGAAGAAAAGGTCTTTACAAAGGACAACGTGGGAGAATATCTGGAGGACAGACCGTATTAGACAGACGCGCGGCGGCAGGAGATCTGCCGCCGGTACTGTGAGAAAGAACCGGACAAAGGGGCTGGCAGGACTGCAGACCAGGGAGGAAACAGCATGCTGAAAGTTTTTCTTGTGGAAGATGAAGCGGTGGTAAGAGAGAGCCTTCGGGACAATATTCCATGGAATGAGTGCGGATTTGAATTTGCCGGAGAGGCGGGAGACGGAGAGAGCGCGCTTCCTCTGATCAAGAAGACCAGACCGGATGTTCTGATTACAGACATCAAGATGCCGTTTATGGACGGGCTTACGCTCTGCCACATTGTCGGAAAGGAATTCCCCTCCATGAAAGTGATTATCATGAGCGGCTATGATGACTTCGAGTACGCAAGAAGGGCGATCCGGGAAGGCGTGGAGCAGTATCTCTTAAAGCCGATCACGCGAAAAAGCATGAAGGAGGCACTGGGGGAGGTCCGGCAGAAGATCGAGAACGAGCAGGAGCAGGCAAGATATGTCGAGCAGTATGAGCTGGAGAGCCGGGAGTTCGAGCAGCTGCAGCGGCAGCAGTTCCTGGAGAAGGTTTTCAGCGGGAGAGCGTCGATCGAGACCATCTACGATGAGGCGAAGAAACTGAACCTCGACATCAGCGCAGAGGCGTTCAACTGCATCCTGTTTACGTTCCATGACAGGCAGCAGGAGGGGGGCACGGCGGATTCCGAGGCTTACCAGAGGACGATGGACGAGCTCGGCATGTTTTTCATGCGTTCTCCGGCCTACATTATGTGCGGATGGTCCCTCAGCACCTTTGCGGTCATTGTGAAGGGAAGCGTGGAGTCGGTTCCCGGATATACCGAAGGGGCTGTGAAGAAGATTGCGGAGGTCTGCGGAAGCCGCGAGGATGAAATCAACTGGTATGTGGCATCCGGGGAACCGGTGACGAGATTCAGCGAGCTGCGGAGCTGCTACGCAAAGGCCAGTCACGCGTTTGCCTGCCGGTATCTTGCACCGGATACGCACGTGTTGACGAAGGAGACAGCAGAGGCCATGTCTGCGGACAGCCGGGAAAAGGGGACGATTCTGAATGTGGACGCCTCCCGCGTGGACACCTCCGTGATCCAAAGCTTTCTGAAGGACGGACAGCCGCAGGAGATCCGTGAATTTGTCGAAAGGTATCTCGCAAGTCTTTCGGATGTCACCGGCTCCCGTATTTTTCGGAATTATCTGGCATTGAACATCCGGTTTGCCGTGATTGCCTGTCTCCAGAAGCTCGGCGTTTCGCAGGAGGAGTTTACCGGGGGCCTGGATGAGAGCATGCAGAGCTTCAACCTTGAGGCCGGAGATATGGGACCGTATCTGGAAGGCCTCCTTGGCAAGGCCCTGGAATACCGGGATCGTGAGTCTACACGGCAGGGGAGCAGGATCCTGCAGGATGCGGAGGCCTGTCTGGATGAGAATTTCACGAATCCGGAGCTCTCCCTGAATACGGTTGCGGCCAGGGTGGGTGTGAGCGGCTCGTACCTGTCCTCCGTATTCAGCAGGGAGGCCGGAAAGACCTTTGTGGAATATCTGACCGAAAAGAGAATGAAGGAGGCCTGCCGGATGCTGCGGGAGACGAAGAGCCACACGGCGGAAATCGCCGCTGCGGTCGGCTACCGGGACCCGCATTATTTCAGCTATGTGTTCCGGAAAACGATGGGATGCTCCACCAAGGAATACCGCTTCCGGATGGAGCGGGAATCCGCGGAATCATAAAAGGCCATGCAGGCCGCCTCTTCTCTGTATGGACATTCATATCGCCTGCAGACTGTTCCCCTTCTCCAGAGAGAGCGGCAGCAGAAGACTCTCCGGATTCTCTCCCCGGATCTTCTGCAGAAGGAGGCGGACCGAGCTTTCTCCGAGACAGGAGGCACCGGCAAGGGAAGCTGTCCGGACTGGGGAGAGATGCTGCAGATAGCTTCCCTCGAAGCTTGCAAGACTGAGATCCTCGGGAACATGGAGCCCGAGCACGGGAAGCTTCTGAAGAACCGCCGCGGCCAGAAGATCATCGGAGCAGACAAGGGCGGTGGAGCCTGCGGCAATTTTCCGGAGAAACGCCAAAAGCCGGCTGTCCGTTCCGTTTACGATGGCACCGGTTTCCAGGTTTCCCGGAAGAAAGAACAAATCGGGATCCATGGACAGCCCTGCCTCACGGACTGCCACAAGCCAGCTCTGAAAGCGGCACGTATCCGGCCGGGGGCAGGACGAAAAGAGCCCTGCGATCCGGCGGTGGCCGAGCTGCGCCAGCGTCCCCGCAAGAAGCCTTGCTCCCTGCAGGGAGTCCTCTGCGACGGACGGAATGTGGAGTGCCGGAAAAGCCGCGGGGCCTGAGGTCTCCGGAACCCGGATGGGGCCCAGCAGGGAGATGGCGGGAACGGAGAGCGGTTCTCCCGTCAGGCGTGCGAGAAGGTCTGCGTTGGGGTCTGGAATGTCGGAAAAGCTCTCGAGCAGAAGGCCGCGCGGAGGACGTTTCAGGAGCTCCAGGAGAATCTCACGCTCTGTCTGAAAACTGCTGTGCATGTCGTAGACGCAGAGGGAGAAGCCGGCCTCTGCGGCCGCGCGCCGCGCCTGATCCACGATGGCGGGAGAACGGTAGCGAAAAGGGGAAGCGAGAAGCAGAGCGAGGGAGTTGCCTGAAGGATCCGGCGCCTTCCCGGTCAGAAAGCTGCCGCTCCCCTGGCGGCGCCTCAGCAGCCCTTCCTCTTCCAGTACCGACAGAGCCTTCCGCACGGTTACGCGGCTGACCGCAAATTCCCGGCACAGGTCCGCCTCGGTCGGAAAGCGGTATTCTTTTTTCTTCAAGGCCTCGTCAATCATCCGGTGAAGCGCCGGGATCAGAAAATCACTCTTTTTCATCATGTGTCACAGATCCTTCCTGTTCGTTCTTGGTCTTTTATTGCCCGTGCTCACCGATGCTGCCCCCTGACGGGCAGGGACGCGGGTTTCCACGACTGCCTGTCCCGATCACAGATAAGTGCTGCCCCTGTCGGATGCAATTTTTCCCTCGAAGGATGCAAAATATAGAGAGGTCTGCCGCTTTTTCAGAAAAAAATTTATGCAGATTTCGAAACAAGAATAAAAATATTCCACGGAAAGAAGAAAAACTGTCGAATTTCACAAAGAAAATGCGTGGGAATCTTCAATACGGCATCTGAAAATTACACCCGGTCGCAGAATCTGTATCTTAAAATTTCTCCCCTTTTCATGAGACTTAGAACGAATTTGTATTTCATAAGATATTAAATCAACATATTTGTACTGTCAATGTGATGAAAACTGTGCAGGTAAACAACAAAATATGGAGAACCAGACTGATTTTTGGCAGAATAATACCAGCAAGGGAACAAAAGGTTCCGTAACAGGCAGAACTCCACAGGAGATCTTCCGGAAGCTTTGGAAACGCGAAAAATTCCGGTCGGATTTTCCGGAGGAGTCCGGCAGAATTGTATTCTTCATATCAATCAGGAGGGTTCTATGAAAAAGAAAGTTTTTGCTTCGATCATGGCTGCAGCACTGGCCGTTTCCATGCTGGCAGGCTGCGGTTCGTCTTCACAGACGACAGAGGATACCGGAAGCGCGGCTTCTGAAACAGCTGCCACCGATACGGCAGACACTTCGGAGGCAGCAGACACCACGGCGGATGCATCCGATTCTTCCGATGACGGACTGATCACCGTAGGCTTTGCTCAGGTCGGACATGAGTCTGACTGGCGCACCGCTTCCACGAATTCCGTTCAGTCCGCACTTTCCGAAGAAAACGGCATCGATCTTCAGTTCGTTGACTGCGACAACGATTCCGCAGCACAGCTTGAGGCGGTCCGTAACTTCATTTCTCAGGATGTTGACTACATTGTCATCGACCCGATCGTTTCCACCGGCTGGGACACTGTTCTGACTGAGGCAGAGGATGCCGGTATTCCGGTCATCGTCATCGACCGTACCATTGATGATTCGGATAAATATGTTTCCTGGGTCGGATCGGAATTCACCAACGAGGGCCTTGCGGCAGGCGCGTGGCTGAAGGCATATGCAGAGGCAAAGGGAATTGACGAACTGAATATCCTGGAGATCACAGGAACGACCGGATCCTCCGCAGAGATCGGACGTACCACCGGCTTCCACAAGTATGTCGAGGATAACGGATGGAACCTGATCGACTCTCAGACCGGTGACTTCACACAGGAGGGCGGCCAGAGTGTCATGGAGTCCTACTGCAAGTCCTATGACGGACAGTTCAACGTTGTGATCTGCCAGAACGATAATGAGGCATTCGGTGCCATCGATGCGATGAAGGCAGCAGGTGTCTCCTACGGCGTAGGCGGTGATGTCATTCTGATTTCCTTCGATGCATGCAAGGCAGGCCTGACGGATGTTCTTGCCGGACAGATCAACGCAGACTTCCAGTGCAATCCGCTGCAGGGACCTGACTGCCTGAATATCATCAAGACCCTTGAGGCAGGTGGAGAGGTTGAGAAGCAGACCTTCATGGCTGAGCCCTGGTACGTTGCAGAGGATACCCTTCCGAACATCTCCTACACGAACAATGCAGGCGAGGATGTTACCGAGGATCTGATCGTTGTGGATCAGGCAGTGGTAGACGGAGCATATTGATTGCTTCCGGAAGACCGAGAAAGGGCAGGGGCAGCTCCCTCGCGGAGCTGCCCCTGTTTTCAAACAGAGGAAAAGTGCTGCAGCATCGGTGATGATGCACCGGCTGCCACAGTGAGGGAACAATTATGGAAGACAATGTGCTGATTACGATGCGGAACATTACCAAGACCTTCCCCGGGGTGGTTGCGCTTGACAATGCCCAGCTGACAATCCGCAGGGGCGAGATTCATGCTCTGATGGGTGAGAACGGCGCGGGAAAATCGACGATCATCAAATGTCTGACCGGCGTTTACGAGCGGGACAGCGGCGAGGTGCACATGGACGGCGTGGAAGGCAACATTTTCAATCATTCCACGCAGGACGCCCAGAACATCGGAATTGCCACGGTGTACCAGGAGGTCAATCTGTGCCCGAACCTTTCGGTAGCGGAGAATCTTTTCATCGGAAGAGAGCCGCTGAAAAAGGGCGGTGCCATTGACTGGAAGACCATGAACCGCCGGGCCAAAGAGATTATGGACGGCCTGAAGATTCCGATTGATGTCACCAAAACCCTGGAGAATTATTCCATTGCCATTCAGCAGATGATTGCCATCGCGCGTGCCGTGGATATGGAATGCCGGGTGCTGATTCTGGATGAGCCGACCTCCTCTCTGGACGACAACGAGGTGGAGAAGCTGTTCGGACTGATGCGGCAGCTTCGGGACAAGGGCGTCGGAATTCTGTTTGTCACGCACTTCCTGGAACAGGTCTATGCAGTCTGCGACCGGATCACCGTAATGAGAAACGGACAGTTCGTGGGCGATTATTCGGTGGCAGAGCTGCCGAGAGTCAAGCTGGTTGCCGCCATGCTGGGCAAGGATTTTGATGACCTGAAATCCATCAAGTCCGAGGGCTCCGGAAAGGTCGGAGAGAAGGTTGTGGTGGAGGCCAAAGGCCTTTCCCATAAGGGAACCATCAAGCCGTTTGATTTCAAGATTCACGAGGGCGAGGTGGTTGGCCTGACGGGACTTCTGGGAAGCGGACGAAGCGAACTGGTGCGCTGCATCTACGGCGCAGACAAGGCACAGACCGGATCCCTGAAAATGGACGGGAAGCCGCTGAAGGTGAACGCCCCCATTGATTCCATTAAGGCGGGAATGGCTTATCTTCCGGATGACCGGAAGGCGGATGGCTGCATTCTGGATCTTTCCGTCCGCGAGAATATCATTCTGGCGCTGCAGGCAAGAAAAGGCATGTTCCACGCCATTCCGAAGGCGGAGCAGAACCGCATTGCGGATGAGTACATCAAGCTCCTTCAGATTAAGACCGCATCGCGGGAAACTCCGATCGGACAGCTTTCCGGAGGCAATCAGCAGAAGGTGATTCTGGCAAGATGGCTGGCTACCAATCCGAAATTCCTGATTCTGGATGAGCCGACACGAGGCATTGATATCGGAACGAAGACGGAGTTCCAGAAAAAGGTTCTGGAGCTTGCAGGACAGGGAATGAGCGTTGTTTTCATTTCCTCGGAAATCGAAGAGATGCTCCGGACCTGCTCGCGGCTGTATGTCATGCGTGATGGCGAACAGGTGGGAGAGATTACCTCCGAGAATGGAGAGATCACGCAGGAAATGGTCATGAATGCCATTGCAGGAGGAGACGCCGGCACGGATTCCGGGGAGAGAGGTGAAGCATCATGAACAAACTGAAAAAACTGACCAGACAGCAGCTGTTCCTTCCGTTCTTTATGCTGATTCTGGTTCTTCTGATCAATCTGATCAAGAGTCCTGCGTTCTTCAAAATCGGCATTCAGAATGGTGTCCTCTACGGACGAATCATTGATATTCTGAACCGCGGCAGTGAAATTGCCATTCTGGCAGTCGGGCAGACACTGGTCGTTGCGGTTTCGGCAGGAACGGATATTTCCGTCGGCTCCGTGATGAGCCTGGCGGCCTGCGGAACCTGCATGCTGCTCGCAGGCTACGGGGTGAATTCCGCCACCCAGCTGGCAGTTCCACTGATTGTGGGACTTCTGTTCGGCCTTCTTCTGGGTGTTGTGTGCGGCGCGTTCAACGGATTTCTGGTGGCGAAGCTGAAGATTCAGCCGATGGTAGCCACATTGATTCTGTATACGGCGGCAAGAGCGATCGGACTGCTTCTGTGCAATAACCAGATTACCTATATCCGCTATGAGCCCTATAAGTATCTCGGCAATTTCCTGCCGCACTGCCCGATTCCGACACCGATCTTCATCACGATTGCAGTGGTCCTGGTTGCAATGCTGTTCCTGAAGCTGACGGCTCTTGGAACCTACATTCAGTCGGTCGGCATCAATTCGCGGGCGGCGAGAATTTCCGGCATCAACTCCACCATGATCTGCTTCATCTGCTATGTAATCTGCGGACTGTGCGCAGGCATTGCGGGCATTGTGGCTTCTTCACGAATCTATTCGGCGGATTCCAATAATATCGGTTTGAATTATGAGCTGGATGCCATTCTGGCGGTTGCTCTGGGAGGCAATTCCCTCGGCGGCGGCAAGTTCAACATGGCGGGCTCCATCATCGGTGCCTACACGATCCAGGCGATCACGACCACCCTTCTTGCCATGGGTGTTTCCACGGATCAGGCACCGGTGATCAAGGCCATCATTGTCATTCTGATTGTCGTTGTACAGTGCCCTGTTTTCAAGAAGTATATGGCAGGACGCGAGGCGAAGAAGGCCGCGGCTCTGCTGGCAAAGGGAGGCAGTCATGAATAAAAACAAGCTGAAGAATATGAACGGCAACACGGTTCTGCTGATCATTACCATTGCTCTGTTCATCATCATGTACCTCATCGGCTGCGGAATCTATGCAGGAAAAGGCTTCACGCATCTGCAGACCTTCCTGAATATTCTGATCACAAACGCCGGGCTGATCTGTGTGGCCTGCGGCATGACCTGCGTCATGCTGACCGGAGGCATTGATATTTCTGTCGGCGCCCTGATTGCGATGGACTGCATGATTCTGGCCTACGGAATGGGCGTAAAAGGGTATCCCGCCATTCCGATGATCCTCCTGATTCTCGGCATCGGCATTGTATTCGGTGCGGTGCAGGGGTTCCTCATCGGCTATCTGAACATCCAGCCGTTCATTATCACAATGGCCGGCATGTTCTTCGCAAGAGGCATGACCGCTGTCATCTGCACGGATCAGATTTCCATTACAGAGGCAGCCAACAGCACCTTCTACAAATGGGCGAATGCCAAGATCAATCTTCCCGCCTTTCTCGGCTATGCGAACAAGAAGGGCAAAATGATCGTTCCGTTCATCCGTCCCTCCGTGGTGATTGCACTGATCGTTGTGGTGGCAATCTTCCTCATTCTGAAATACACGAGATTCGGCCGTTCCCTGTATGCAGTGGGCGGCAATGAGATTTCTGCCACGATGATGGGGCTGAATGTCCGGAAGGTGAAGATGAGAGCCTACATTCTCTCGTCCTTCCTGTGCTCCATCGGAGGCATCTGCTACTGCCTGAACACGATGTCGGGTTCGGTGCAGCAGGCACTCGGATTCGAAATGGACGCCATTGCATCCTCTGTCATCGGCGGAACGCTCCTGACCGGAGGTGTCGGAAATGTCATCGGCTCTTTGTTCGGCGTTCTGATCAACGGAACCATTTCCACGCTGGTGACAACCAACGGAAAGCTCCTGAGCTCCTGGTCGAACATCATGACGGCGGCGCTCTTGTGCTTCTTCATTATTCTGCAGAGCATCTTCGCTTTCCTGAAGAACCGGAATAAGTAATTTGCTTGCCCGGGCTGCGTGTGAAGGCTCTGTCCCCCTCCCCCAAGAAAGAACAGGGCGTTCCGGCAGCCCGGGCATCTTCTATGAAAAAGTGTTTTGTAAAAAAAATTGCGAAATCGGTTTTGTAAAAAAAAATTGCGAAATCGGTTGACAGGAGAAATGATATTTCGTATACTAAACAAGCTGCAGCAAGGAAATAAAGAAATGCAGTTATGGCGAGGTAGCTCAGCTGGCTAGAGCACGCGGTTCATACCCGCGGTGTCGAGGGTTCAAGTCCCCCCCTCGCTATGAGTGAGAAGGTCCCGAGGTGTTGTTCATTCAGCACTTCGGGATTTTTTTGTGGCACAAGCCTTGTGCGTTTCAGAATATTGTACGCAGAGGTGCTTATCAGGCAAGGGCTTTTGTGACAAAATAACAACAAAGAACGGTGAACAATTCGATCCGAAGACAGGGAGTAGAACGTGGGGACAACAGCAAATAAAGAAGTTCAGAGCATGACCGAGGGGAATCCGGCGAAGCTGATTTTCCTGTTTGCAATTCCGCTGATGCTGGGGAATCTTTTCCAGCAGGTGTATACAATTACAGATACCATCATTGTTTCCCGGGGGGTCGGCGTGGATGCTCTGGCGGCTCTTGGCTCGGCAGATTGGTACAACTACATGATGCTGGGAATCGTCCAGGGCGTGACGCAGGGCTTTGCGATCCTGATGGCGCAGTTTTTCGGTGCAAAGGAATATGGAAATCTCCGGAAGGCCTGCGCACATTCGGTCCGCCTTTGTGTGATCATCGGGATTCTTCTGACGATTCTGGCCCAGCTCTCGGTGGGGCCGGTTCTGACAATTCTGAATGTCGACATGGAAATCCGCGTTATGGCGGAGCTGTATATCCGGATTATTTTCGCCGGGATCCCCGCTCAGATGCTGTATAACTTCTGCGCCTCGGAGCTGCGGGCACTGGGCAACAGCCGGGATCCTTTGATCGCCATTGTGATTGCGTCCCTTCTGAACATTGTGCTGGATCTTCTGTTCGTTCTGGTGCTGCCCTTTGGAATTGCAGGAGCAGCCGTGGCGACGATCCTTTCGCAAGCGGTTTCCGGAATTTACTGCCTGCTCGTGGTGAGAAAGGTGGAGTACCTTCGCTTTACCAGGGAGGATGGCAGAGGCGAGCCGCAGATGGACGGAAAGCTTTTAAAACTTGCCTGGCCTGTGATGCTGATGAATATCATCATCTCGGTCGGAGGCATGATCGTGAATTCCGTCGTCAATCAGCTGGGAGTGGCGTTTCTTGCCGGATATACGGCGACCAATAAGCTGTACGGCGCCCTTGAAATGGCGGCGATTGCCTACGGCTACGCGATGCTGACCTATATTGGACAGAACCTCGGTGCCGGCAAATACGACCGGATCCGGCGGGGCTTTCGCGATGCGGTTCTGATCGGCATGGCAACCAGCGTACTGATTGGCGGCATCATGATTGTATTCCGGAATCAGATTGTCGGATTGTTCATTGCTTCCCAGGGAGAAGAGGCCAAAGAGGCGTTTGGCTATGCCGTGGAATATCTTGTCATCATGAGCGCAACGCTTTCCATCCTGTACATTCTGTATATTGTGAGGAGTACCCTTCAGGGACTCGGGAATACAAGAATGCCGATGATTTCGGGCCTTGCTGAATTCGCAATGCGGACCTTCATGGCTCTCGTGGTGGCAAGGCGTCTCGGAGGACTTGCCATCATGTGGGGTGAGGTCGCTGCCTGGCTTGGCGCGGACCTTGTCCTTGTCGGAGCCTTGCTTCATGAATTCCGAAGGCTCGGGAACAAGAATATAGACCAATAGGCAGGAACAGAACAGAGTCTGTGCCTGCCGGCGAATCTGGAAACCTTAAACCCGATTGCGGAGAAAAGAACGTGGACTGTTGACTTACAGGATCTTGATCAGAATTGTGACAGCGCCGAGGATCATCAGCACAACGCCGACCACGTGGTTGAGCTTCCGGATTTCGCACCGGTTGGCAAAGCGTGCGGAGACAAGAGCGCCGATCAGGCAGGAGATTACCACAAGGATCATGGGAAGCGGGAAAATCTGCGCGCCCATCGAGATGTGGCTGACAGCTCCGGTCAGGGCAACCAGTGACATGATCATCGTACTGGTTCCTACCGCGACCTTCAGGTTGTAGCCGAGGAAGATCGTGAAGACGGTGAGCATCAGGATTCCGCCGCCGCTCCCGGTGAAGCCGCAGACCCAGCCGATTCCGCAGCCCATCAGCATGGCAAGAGCTGTTTTGCGTGCGGAAGGGCCTGACCCGGACTGCGCGTCATGACCGCCGGTCACGGGCTTGAAGAGGAATTTGACGCCGAGAGAAATCGTGGTCAGCATGGAAAGATAACCGAGGCCGTCCGGATTTTTCTGGCTGAAGAGAAAACCGCAGTAGCTGCCGACGACAGTCCCGAGGAATGCGGTGATGGTGACAAGACCACCACGCTTTAAGTCGATGTTCCGATTGCGATAGTAGGTATAAGCGGAGAGAAGGCTTGCCAGAACATCGGAGGCAAGTGCAACGGTGACGGCATCGTAGCTCGCCCAGCCGCACAGGCTCACCAGAATCGGTGTGATAACCACTGCGGCGGACAGGCCGGCAAGACCGGTGACAATGCCGGCCCCCAGACCGGCGATGACATAGAGCAGATACATCATAGGAAACACCTCTTATTCGTTCAAAATGGAACAACTGAGTTCCTATTATAGCGAGGTGCGAGGGAGATGGAGAATCGAATTTCTAAAAAAACAAGAAAGAGCAGTATAATTTTTAAATCAATCGAAAGGGGGAGCACCCCAAAACGGTGCGGAAGGGCATGAACAAAGAAACGGAAAAGGAATTCTACATTGACTGTGACGGGATCCGGCTTCATTCCAAGCTGGACTATCCGGACAACTTCAGCGGGAAGTGCCCGTTGATGCTGCTGTTCCATGGCTTCACAGGGCACATGGAGGAGCGTCACATTGTTGCAACGATGGAGGCAGCACGTGAGGTCGGCATGGCGGTTCTTCGCGTGGAGTCCTATGGACATGGGAAAAGCGACGGCAGCTTTCAGAGCCATACCATGTATAAGTGGGTGACCGGCGCTCTGGCTGTTGTGGATTACGTCAGGGGCCTGGACTTTGTAACGGATCTTTATCTGTGCGGACATTCTCAGGGAGGTCTTCTTGCGGTTCTTCTTGCCGGAATGTGCCCGGATGATTTCAGGGCGGTGATTCCGATGTCTCCCGGCCTGATGATTCCGGAAGGTGCAAGAAAGGGAACGCTTCTTGGACAGGATTTTGATCCGCAGCATATCCCGGAAACGCTATCCAGCTGGGATGGGAGGGTGCTGAGCGGCAATTACATCCGCACGATTCAGACGATTCACGTGGAGGATGAGATTGACCGCTATCCGGGACCGGTCTGCATCATTCATGGAGATGCCGATGAAACCGTGCCGATTCAGGGCTCCATGGAGGCAGCAGAGCGCTATCACAACGCCGTGCTTGAGGTGATTCCGGGAGATACGCATTGCTATGACTACCACCTGGATCTTGTCTGTGACAGGCTGAAGGCGTTTCTTGTCAGGATGATGGAACAGAATCAGAAAGCCTGATCATTTCCATTGACAGGTATTGCGAAGACTATCACAAACCCTACAATATCCGAATGGAAAAATCTCCCGGGAAAGGTAGAATATACCTGATAAGTTGTTAACTGGCCGGCACATTACAGTTTTACGAAAAAGAATGGAAATAGGCACCGAAGACAGGAGGCAGCAGGAATGAGCTTTCAGCTAAGAACGTATTATCCGCCGGATTTTCAGGAGGAAAGATTTCAGAACGCGCCGCAGGCAAGAATGGAGCCGGCACCGTTCGATGCAGTCGCACCGCTGGATTTTCATGCGATGAGCATTTTTCCGGAGTACTTCAAGATCAAAGGCAAGTGGCTTCTTGCGAAGGACAGCCGGATGGACTGCGTGCCGGTGTATGAGAACGGTGAAATTGTGGTTCGTGAGCCGAGGCTTCTGAAAAAGGGAGATCTTGTCATCTGTGGAAGGACGGAGAACTGCGAGGAAGGAATCTTTCTGTACGCGGACGGATTCCGCGAGACAGCAGGGAAGAAGGACACGTTTGCGTTTCGTCAGGGGCGCTCCCGGGAGACGGCGTTCTCCAAGGACTACGATGAGATCTACGACCTGCTCCGGTATGAAAAGGAGCACGGATATGTCGTCTGGGTAATGGGGCCGGCTTTTGCCTTTGATTCCGATGCGCGGAACGCGTTTTCCAAGATTATCGCAGGAGGATACGCGGACGCGGTTCTTGCGGGAAATGCATTGGCAACCCATGATCTGGAGGGAGCCTATCTGCACACAGCTCTTGGCCAGAACATCTACACGCAGGAGAGTCAGCCGCTCGGCCATTACAACCATCTGGACACCATCAACCGGGTGAAATACGACGGTTCTATTCCGGAATTTATTCAGAAGGAGCATATCGACAACGGTATTATCTACAGCTGTGAGAAGTATCATGTGCCGTATGTCCTCGCGGGATCCATCCGCGCTGACGGACCTCTCCCGCCGGTCTATGGGAATGTTTATGAAGCGCAGGATGCCATGCGGGCACAGGTGCGCAAGGCAACGACGGTGATCTGTATGGCCACCATGCTGCACACCATCGCCACCGGCAATATGACGCCGTCCTACCGGGTCCTTCCGGATGGAACCGTGCGGCAGGTGTACTTCTACTGCGTGGACATCTCCGAGTTTACCGTCAACAAGCTGGCGGACCGCGGGAGTCTTGCGGCACACGGAATTGTGACCAATGTGCAGGACTTTATCGTCAATATCAGCAAGGGCCTCGGCCTGTAAAAAACAGGGCTGTGGAAACAAATAAAGGCGGAAAAACAGGATCATAGAGTAGAATTCATCATGGAAGGAAACACCTGAGAAAAAACGAAAACCGGTGCCGAAAATGGATGCTAAGAAACCGCACAGAAACACCGGAATCAGATCGTATGTGCCCGGAAGGCATTGACAGAAGAAGCGAAGGGACGTAAGGTCAGAATCAGAAAAGGGAGTAGCTGACTGCCGGAGCATCCGGCAGCATCCGATGTCGTCAGAACGGCGAAAGCCCGGGATCGGAACAGAGACAGCAAGACTTTTATGACAGCCATCACGGCTGTGAGAAAGGTCTTGCTGTCTCTTTGTTTTGAGTTCAGCACATGGTGATTTCGTATGTGAAGGGATCGTCTGCGGTCTCATTCACATGGGAAATCGTCATGCGGCCAAGGCCGAAGGACCTCTGGCCGGTCACATCTGGAATTTGCGAAGCAAATACGAGATGTGTGCGGAACAGAATGAAATGCGGAATGCCAGCAATTTAAAGAGGAGGTACGATTATGACAGGAATTCTGGAGAATCTGTCGGGGCTTACCTGGCAGATGGTGGTGATGTGGGGGATCGGAGGGCTTCTGATCGGTCTTGGAATCCGGAAGAAAATGGAGCCGGAGCTCTTGATTCCAATGGGCTTTGGAGCCATTCTGGTGAATCTTCCGTTTTCCGGCGCGGTGACGCAGATTGTTTCCGGTGTCGTGAAGGAAGGACCGCTGGATGTCCTGTTTCAGGGCGGAATCTCCAGCGAGCTGTTTTTGCTGCTCCTCTTCATCGGAATCGGAGCCATGATTGATTTCACGCCGCTTCTGGAGAATCCGCTTCTGATGCTGTTCGGGGCGGCAGCTCAGTTCGGAATCTTTTTCACACTGAGCCTGACGACGCTGTTCGGTTTTTCTCTTCAGGATGCGGCCTCTGTCGGGATCATCGGAGCCGCGGACGGGCCGACCTCGATTTTTGTTGCGGAGCATTATTCATCGAAGTATCTGGGAGCCATCATTGTGGCAGCGTATTCGTATATGGCGCTGGTTCCGATGATCCAGCCGCCGGTGATCCGGCTTCTTACGACGAAGAAGGAGCGCCGGATTCGCATGGAATACCGTGCGGGGAGTGTCTCGAAGACAGCGAAAATTCTGTTTCCGGTCTGCATCACGATTGTGGCGGGATTGATTGCTCCCTCCAGTGTTACGCTTGTTGGGTTTCTCATGTTCGGAAATCTTATCCGGGAGTGTGGTGTGCTGAACACTCTGTCGGATACCGCAAGAGGAACCTTGACGAATCTGATTACACTTCTTCTGGGAATTACGGCGGCAGCCAAGATGCGCGCAGAGAGCTTCCTGACACCGCAGACCCTTTTGATTCTGTCTCTTGGACTAGCGGCTTTTATCTTTGACACGGCAGGGGGCGTGCTGTTTGCCAAACTGCTCAATCTCTTCCGGAAAAAGAAAATCAACCCGATGATCGGTGCCTGCGGAATTTCGGCATTTCCGATGTCTGCGCGGGTCGTCACGCAGATGGGCCTGGAGGAGGATCCGGAAAACGTTCTGCTGATGCAGGCAACCGGCGTCAACGTATCGGGACAGATTGCCTCGGTTCTTGTGGGCGGTCTGATCCTCGGGATGATTCCCGTGTGAGAAAAGAAAGTTCATACACAGTGATTTCTGGCTGAGGCGGAAAGAGCATACATGTGGATTTTCATGAAGGCCGCAGCATGTTCATGGAAGAAGAGACAGACAGCAGGAGGAGCAAATGAATAATTTTATGGAATCTTTGAAAATTATGGCCACCGGCATGGCGGGTATTTATGTGACCGCCTTTGTTCTTGCCGGCATGATGAAGACTCTGACGGTACTGTTCCCGGGAACGGGAGGAAAGCTGGAAAGTCAGGATGCCAACGAAAGTGAAGAAAGCCGGATTGATGCAGGATGAAGGCAGAAGATGCAGGAAAATATAAGAAGGAGAAGCGTTTCTCCAGGATCCAGGCAGGCAGAGCGGGTATGGTATAATGCATATGGACAATATAGGACCATGGAACCGGCGAAGGGCCGGACTGCTGACTAACAGCAGAGGAGGATGACATGAAGAAACAAAGACTGGCACTTTTCCTTACTGCGGTCATGGCATTCAGTCTTGCAGCCTGTGGAAATCAGGGTACGGATGCCGGGAACGCGCAGGCAACAGAGAGTTCGGAGAGTTCTTCGGAAGCAGACACTGGCGCAGCGGATCTGTCAACGGAGGGAATTACCGATGCGGTTGCGACGAAGCCCTCTCCGGACATGGAAATTGATCCGGAGTTCGGCGTGGATCCCGACGATTCCAAAGACAACGGTGCAGACGACACTGTTTCGGTGGATGGACAGAAGCTGACGACGCCGTATTTCTCCGTGATGATTCCCAAGGCCTGGGAGGATCAGGTTACCTGGAATGCGTACGAAGATGAGAACAGCTACAGCCTTGCTTTCGTGGACAAGGAGTGCGAGGCGAACGGGGAAGGAGGGAATCTCTGCAGCATTCAGGTTTCTGCCGATCCGCCGGAATTCATCCGGTACGTTGGCGGAGATTTCGTCTGCGGCCTGAAGAAGACGGGAGAGGATACCGTGGCGGAATACATCGGAGTGTCCTACCCGACGGATGTCCAGTGTGGTGAGAAGACGCAGGAGTCGTACATGAAGCTGTATGACGAGGCGCAGAAGATCAAGGATTCCATCGAAGCTGCGGAGGGCTATGAGAAGGTCGAAATGACCTATGCGGAGGCTCTTGCGGGCGTGGAATCGACGGAGGATGGCATCATTCTGGATGCAGCCATGCATTCGTTTACCATGCAGACAAGATCCGGAGATGTTTTTACCTTCAGCGGAGAGAACCTGAATACATCTGGCGTGGAGGGCGGCATTGTGCTGGGACACTGCTATGAGCTGACCTATAAGGGACTGATTGGCGACGGCGGTGATACCTCGGGGGCCTCCTTTGTCTCGCTGAAGAACATTGACGATACGCTGCCGGAGAAGAACTTTGATGCCATGTACACGGCAAGCCAGGTTGTGCTCGCATTTCAGATGAAGAGTATGGATGCGCTGGCCGGACTCTGCAGCTTCCCGCTGACACTGGATGACAAAACAGTGAAAACGCAGGAAGAGCTGTCTTCGATGGATTTTGATACGGCATTTTCACAGGATTTGCAGAGAAATATTCATTACTGTGACCTCGTGGATGCTGAGATTGATGGTGATACATTCAGCATCAGCCTGATCGGACAGGCCCCGGAGGTCGTGATCTCGAAGGATAAGGACGAGGATACCTGGTCGGTGACGGCAATCCGGAATTGAAACGGCCGGCCGTTGTTGAAAAGCCTGCAGAAAAGCCCCGGCAGAGTTTTGCTGCGGGCTGATGACGAAGTAATATTCAAACACAGCTATCCCGCCTTATTGCCGGGGACTTTTCTTTCGGGACACGGAATGCTTCGGAGTTTTTATCACAATATTACGCAATAATAAGATATATTATGAATACACAGACAATTACAATGCAAAACGAAAAAATGATTGACATATAGAAACGTTCCGTGTACTATAAAATCAACAAAGGGAAGCAAGGACAGACAAAAACAAGAGGCAAGAAACAAGAAACAGAAAAAAGAAATTTAAGAAAAGAGGACGGACAGACCGATGTATTAGTCAGGATTTACATCATATCCGCACAACTGAATACAGCTTAGGAAAGGAAGGTTGCACCAGTGCAGAGAAATCGGTTCATTTCATAAGAGGGCATCGATCACAGAAGTGATGGATGCCCTTTTCTTATGTCACTGCTGCAATGTATCTTCTTTTACATGGAATATATGGAAAACCCGGGCGAAAATTCAGAAGGAATCCGATCCGCATGGCGAAATGCTGCCAGAAGCAATCTGCGGACCGAATCCCGGGAAATTTCATGAATGCTAATGGATGCTGTCTATCATTGCGGAGACCGCCTGCACCATGTCGCGCACGGCCTGTGCGGAAACCGCAGGATCGGAGTTTACGGCATAATAGTAGAACTTGATCTTGGGCTCGGTCCCGGACGGGCGGAGCGCGAACCAGCTGCCGTCTGTCATGGTGTAGCGAAGGACGTTGCTCGCAGGAATATCCTGATAACCGTGCAGATAATCGATGGTTTCTGCTACCTCAAAGCGGCCGAAGTGCTGCGGTCTGCCGAGGCGGAAGGCGTCCATGATCCGGCCAATGCGGGCGGCACCCTCCTGTCCCTTCAGAACAATGGAAACCTGATCCTCGGCAAAATAGCCGTATTTCTGATAGAGCTGTTCCAGAGCATCCGAAAGCGTCTGTCCCCTCTTCCGGTACCATGCGGCCATTTCGGCGATCAGCATGCCGGCGCAGATGCCGTCCTTGTCCCGGACCTGTTCCCCGGGGGCACAGCCGATGCTCTCCTCATAGCCGAAGAAATAGGAATAGCCCTCCTTTTCAATCTGAGGAATCCGTCCGCAGATGTTCTTGAAGCCGGTCAGTGCCTCGAAGACGCGGATGCCGTAGCTGTCACAGATGACTCGTCCGAAGTCGCCGGTCACGATGGACTTGATCATGGCCGCTTTGGCAGGAAGCCTTCCCAAAGCGCGTTTACTCTCTGCCATGTAGGCGATTAGAAGTGCACCGGTCTGATTGCCGTTTAAGGGGCGGAAACCGCCTCTTCCGTCCGGAATTTCAATGGCCATGCGGTCACTGTCGGGATCGGTGGCAATGAGAACCTCCGCAGAGGTTTTCCGTCCGAGCTCCTCTGCAAGCCGGAACGCCTTCGGATCCTCCGGATTCGGGTAGCCGACGGTCGTAAATTCGGGATCCGGATCCTTCTGCTCCGGGACGAGAAGGAAGGAGGTGAAGCCGCGCTCCCTCATCACCTGTGAAAAAGGCTCGCTTCCTGCGCCGTTGAGCGGCGTGTAGACAACAGGGACCGTCTTATCCAGTTCCTCGTCCGGACGCTGCGCCATGGACTCCACGTAGTCCAGATATTCCCGGTCCATCGCTTCGCCGAGCATGGTAAGAAGGCCGCTTTTCCCTGCAGCTTCCAGTGAAACCGCACGGAAGGTGTCGAACAGGCTAAGCTTCTGAATCTCTGCGAGCATGCCGTCGGATACGGTGCCGGAAATCTGCGCGCCGTCCTCCCAGTAGACCTTATAGCCATTGTATTCCTTCGGATTGTGGCTGGCGGTCATGTTGATGCCGGCGACGGCCCCGAGCCTGCGGATGGCGAAGGAGAGCTCCGGCGTCGGGCGGAGGGAAGGGAACAGGAACACGCGGATTCCGTTTCCTGTCAGAATCCGGGCGCTGAGTTCGGAGAATTCCTTCGAGTGGTAGCGGCAGTCGTAGGCAATGACGACACCGCGGGAGCAGTCCTTTCCGGAATGCAGGATGTAGTTGGCAATGCCCTGTGTCGCGCGGCCGACGGTGAGACGGTTCATCCGGTTGGTACCGGCTCCGCAGATGCCGCGAAGTCCTGCCGTGCCGAAGACAATTTCCTGATAAAAGCGGTCAATGATGCCGGCATCATCACCGGCAATCCGTGTTAATTCCTCGTGCATTGGATCCGAAGGATCCAGATGCTCCAGCCAGAATTGGTAAAGTGCTTGAATTTCGGGGGTCATAGGAGTCTCCTTGGCTATTTTTTATAATTTATGCTGTCATATTTCCTGACTATACGTTAAAATCAACATAATCTTTCCAACAAGATTCGGGGTCTTATTCCCAAACATATCTGTATTTTACCACAAGAAAAGGACAATCACTTTTTATGAGAAAATTTCAGATTCGCTTTTTGGCGGCAGGACTTCTTCCTGTGATGCTGGGAGGATGCGGAGCGGCCAATGCACTTTATGGGCAGCTTGCCGGCCTGCTTCCGGCGGTGAAGCCGGGAGAAACCATCTCTTCGGATTCGAAATGGATCAATTCCGACCTTGACGGCGCCGTGGATGAAACGGTGTCCGTGCGTGAGCAGGACGATTTTCACACGGCAGTGAACCGGGACTGGATACTGGAGACACAGCTTTCCGGGGAGGATTTCGATACAGCAGGGACTTTTATCACGACGACGGAGGTGCTGGCGGAGCAGAACAAGTCGTTGCTGCAGCCTTCCAACACGGCAGTGGATCCGGAGCTGATGAGCCAGGAGGAATACGGGCATCTGGAGTCCCTGGCATGCAGTATGGCACAGCTGGCAGGGGACTGGCAGGCACGGAATGCCCGCGGCGCGGAGCCGGTGCGGCAGTATGTTGAGGCAGTCTGGAATGTGTCCTCACTGGATGAGCTGACAGCATATCTTCTGGATCCGCAGAGCAGCGCGGAATCGGCACAGGAGCTGGTTTCGTTTGCCGCAGACACCGACACGAAGAACCGGGAGCAATATGCCGTTCTGATTGCACCCTGTGCGTCGTGGTCTTTGAGCACACAGGGCAGCTACGGGAACATAACGGGAACGGATCTTCAGCTGAAGAAATACAATGAGCAGGCGGCGGATTATGTACTGGGAGCGCTCGGCTTTTCAGAGGAAGAAATCAGAAGAATTCTTCGGGACTGCTACCGACTGGAGGGCAGGCTTGCTGTCAATGTGTGCTCGCAGAGCGAGCAGCAGCAGGAAGACTATCTGGAGCAGGAGACTGATTCTTCGCTGAAGCTGGAGGACATCCAAACGCTCCAGGGAGGCTATCCTCTGACAGAGATTCTTGCCGCATACGGACTGGACCGGTCTTCTTTATTCACGCTCTATGAGCCGGGCTATCTGAAGGCGGTAGGGAGGATCTACTGCGCCAGGAATCTGGAGGAGCTGAAGGCCTACTACATCATGCAGACGGTTCTGAAGGCTCTTCCGTATCTGGATCGGACCTGCTATGACCTTTCCGCAGCAAGGAATGCCGCGCTGACCGATCAGACGGCTGAAGGGGAGAATGACGGAGAGGATCAGCCGACGGATCCTATCCCGGAGGAAGAGCCCAAAGACGGGAAGGATACAGCAAAAACCGCTACAGACGATGAAATGGTGCAGAATATCGTAGAAAGTCTGCTCCCTGAGGTGCTGGATGAAATTTATGTGGCAAGGTACTGCACGGCGGACGAGAAGCGTGAGCTGACTGAAATGACGGAGGATATGATCCGCTACTACAGACAGATGCTTCTGGGAGAGGAATGGCTTACTGAGGCAACCAGGCAGGAGGCGGTCAGGAAGCTGGATGCGATTCAGCCAAGGATTCTCTATCCGGATGAGATGACGGATTATTCCGGACTGGAGCTGGATCCTGACGGGACGCTGCTTGATGCAGTAAATGCCACAGAGCGGTTCGGGCTGGAGCAGTATCAGAAGCTTGTCAATCAGCCGATTGACAGGGGCCGGTGGCTGATGTCAACAAGGATTGTGAACGCCGTTTACATTCCGACGGATAATACGGTCAATATCTTTGCGGGAATTATGGCGGACGGATATCTGTACGGCGCAGAGCTATCCAAGGAGGAGAAGCTGGGACGCATCGGTATGGTCATCGGACATGAGATTACTCATGCGTTTGACACCTACGGCTATCAGTACGATCAGGACGGACTCAGGAACAGCTGGTGGACGCCGGAGGATGAGGAGGCGTTCCGGGCGCGGGCCGCGAAGGTGGCGAAATTCTACAGTGCCATTACACCGATAGCAGGAGTGAATTATAGCGGTGAAAATGTGCAGAGTGAGGCCATTGCGGATATGGGAGGCCTCAAGTGTGCACTGGCACTTGCCAAAGAAGATCCGGATTTTGACTATCAGGAATTCTTCCGTGCCTTTGCAGGTGTCTGGAAGTGCAAGAATACCTATACGGCAGAGCTTGCCGCGCTTGGCTCCGACGAGCATCCTCTTGGATTTCTCAGGACCAATGTGACGGTGCAGCAGTTCGATGAATTTCTGGGGGCCTTTGATATTCAGAAGGGTGACGGGATGTATCTGGATCCGGCGAAGCGGATCACGGTGTGGTAAAGGAAGGGACGATATGGAGCAATCAGTAATCCGTCTGGAGCATGTGAACAAAAGCTATGGGAAGCATCAGGTATTAAGGGATGTCAGTCTGGATATTCAGAAGGGCGACATTTTCGGAATCGTCGGGAAAAACGGTGCCGGTAAGACAACGATTTTCAAAATTATTCTCGGTCTTTCTGATTTTGAGAGCGGAAAGCTTTGGATCGGAGAGGAGGGGGATTCGCTGGAGAAGGGACGCCGGAGAATCGGCTTCCTCATCGGTACGAATTTCTTTCCTTATATGACGGGGCGGCAGAATCTGGAGTATTACCGCGAGCTGAAGGGAATTCGGGATAAAAAGGAAGTGGACCGGGTTCTTCAAATTGCAGGCCTGGATCAGGCGAAGGGGCCGTTTCGGAATTATTCGCTTGGCATGAAGCAGCGGCTTGGCATTGCCAATGCAATTCTGGGCAATCCGGAGATTCTGATTCTGGATGAGCCGACTAACGGCCTGGATCCGCAGGGAATTGCGGATGTGCGGGAGCTGATCCAGAAGCTGAACCGTGAATACGGCATGACGGTTGTGGTGTCCTCTCATATTCTGGGTGAGCTGCAGAATACGGCGCCCCGCTTCGGCATTCTGAGCGAAGGACGCGTGGCCAAGGTCATCACCAGTGAAGACCTGATTTCCGATCATAAATCGGTACGAATCCGTGTGGATGATCTGGACAAGGCGAGGGAAGCACTGCAGGCAGCGGGGGTGGAGATTCTCGGAGAGGAAATGGAATCCTTAAGCCTGGAAGAATTCTATTTTGGTGTCATGAATGAAGAGAGCGGAGAGCGTTCTTCTGCGGACGATGCTCCCGATGGTGCCGCAAGGGCTACGGCAAGGAGGTAACAATGCTTCATTATTGGAAAGCGGACTGCAGACGGATTATGAAACGGATTCCAAGGCTGATATTGCTGGCGGCAGTATTTCTGGTTGACACCGCGATCTTTGCCATGACGGTAAGAGAGGGCGGGTGGAACTCGGTGACGTGTCTTGCTCATCTCTCGAATCTTGTCAGCTTCATGCCGATTGTGTTCGGTCTGATCGAGCTGAGTGCGGTGTACGGAGATGACTTTCGTGCACGGATTATGCAGGTGGCAATCGGACTCGGCATTTCCAGAGAGAAGGTTGTGCTGACCAAGTATCTGGAGAGCGCCTTTATGCTGCTTGCCGATTATCTGTTTTTCGGCGGGTATTTTCTGATTCTTGCGAGAATAACCGGTGTCTCTCTGAATGCGGAGCAGCTCGTAGAGCTTTTCATCGGAATAGGCGGAGCATGGCTCATTTCCCTGGCCTACACGGAGATTACGGGAATCCTGACCATCAATCTGCAGGGAACCGGAGCCTCCATTCTGATCTATCTGGCACTGAGTTCGACCCTGATCCGGAGCCTTCTGGATTCGGTATTCAATCTGAAGGTCATACGGGGACTTCACCTGTCGAGGTTTCTTCTGACGACAGCAGGAGATCTTCTGCGGAGCAGGCTCCTTCTTGGAACCTTTGACGCTGCGGCATTTGTGATTGTTCTATGTTATCTGGCAGGCGCATACGCAGTGACCGTTCTTTTGTTCCGGCGCAAAGAGCTGGAGTTCTGACGCTGCCCGGGAGGGCACCGGCAGGGACTGGCGTTCCGGCGGGAAAGTGATAAGATCATATGTCGGAGACGGACCGTAGACAGAGCCGCCTTTTTCATCAAGAGCATTGCGGCGGCCTTTTCGGACAAGAGCAGGCCACAGCAGAAGGAGGGGGAATATGAAGATCTTTTTTTACGCGCTGCGGGAGTTTGATGAGCTTGCATTTGCCAGGGAATACGCGGACAAGTACGGCATGGAATTCGGCTGGACATCGGATTATCCGACCGCAGAGAACTATGTCCTTGCCAAGGGCGCGGAGGCGGTCAGCATGACGCCGTGCGATATGTCGGCACCCATGGTGGAGAAATTTGCATCCATCGGGGTTCGGTATATTCTCTGCCGGTCCATCGGATATGATCACGTGGATCTTGCAAAGGCAAAGGAATGCGGCATGCGGGTTTCGAACGTCAGCTATCCGCCGTCAGGTGTTGCCAACTATGCGATTATGCTGATGCTGATGCTGCAGAGGAGAATTGTCAGCATTTTGAAGCGGGCAGAGCTCCAGGACTATTCCCTGAAGGGCAAGATCGGGGATGATATCAGCTTCCAGACCGTCGGCGTTATCGGAACAGGACGCATCGGAAGAACCGTCATCGGGCATCTGTCGGGCTTTGGCTGCAGGATTCTGTGCTACGATCCCTATCAGAATGAGGAAGTGAAGAAGTATGCGGAGTATGTCTCCCTGGATGAGCTGTTTGCCCAGTCGGACGTGATTACGCTTCATACAAATGCGACAGAGGAGAATCACCATCTCCTGAACAAGGCTGCCTTTGCGAAGATGAAGGACGGCGTCCGCATCGTCAATACCGCAAGAGGAAAGCTGATTGATACGGATGCTCTGGTGGAGGCGCTGGAGAGCGGCAGAGTCGGCGGAGCTGCGCTGGATGTTCTGGAGAAGGAGGACGGCCTGTATTACTACAACCGGATCGGGGATGTCATTGCAAACCGTGACATGGCGCTTCTTCGCTCCTTCCCGAATGTGATCTTAAGCCCGCACACGGCGTTCTATACCCGTCAGGCGGTCGGCCACATGGTGGAAGGCTGCTTTGAGGCGGCGGATGCGTTCGGAAAGGGAGGACAGACGGAGCACGAGGTAAGGCTTCCGGAGTGAACTCCGGCTGCCACATTCGGCAAAGCCGCCTTCGCGGATTTTGCCTCAGGGAGGTATAAGTTTGAATGTGATCGCCGATGCGATCGCATTCAAACACGAATTGGT
>CALEFO010000013.1 GCA_937877165.1 uncultured Lachnospiraceae bacterium
TTGGCATCACATCCATGCCGCCTGCAGACCTCCTTGTATCGCCGTTCCATGCATTCATTTCCGCCGATAATGACAATACTCATATTTGTAAGCTCCTATCGGTTAGTCTTGTATAACTATTAGGAGTTTACTACGCCTAACTTCCTTCTGTCAACTTCTCTTGTCCTCCTGCCACAGACAAAATTGCAGAACATCCGTGTCATTTTCTCTCAAATGGGATTGGAGGAAGATCCGCATCATATTTGATCCGCACTCTGCCTTCTTTCCCTTCCTCTGAATTGAACTCCACCGGCACACGGAGAATCCAGGTATCCTCCTTGACACCGTCCATAACAAAGCGGTTCCCGGAAACAGGCCAAAGCGGCAAATTCTGATCCCGGTAATGCAGCATCAGCCTTCCTTCCTCTTCGTACACGGTCACTTCCCCATAACCCGGATTTTCATAGATTCCGGCAAGCTTTTCCTCCCTCACCTGATTTTCACAGGTTCCGGCAGTCTCCCCGAATTTCTCCGGTGTGTAGTCTGCAAAAAGCTCCCGGTACTCCGAAGCCTCTGCCAGCTCTCCTTCCTTTGAAAATTTCGAAAGCCATCCGCTTCGCATCCCGAAGGCTGCTTTATCCAGCGCATCATATAGAATTCCGCGAAACAGCGGAAGCTCCGGGTCATGCAGATTCATCAGAATCACGACGCCGACACCCTTCTCGGAGAGATAGACCTGCGAGCTGCTGTAGCCTTCGATTTTCCCGTTGTGCATCTGAAGCGGCGTTCCCCGGTACTCTCCGATTCTCCATCCGAGTCCGTATCCATGAATGATCAGCGGATCCTTGGAAATCACAGGCTCCGCCTCCACCTGAATGTGCGGCGTATGCATTTCCCGGAACATCTCCTCGGATATCAGCCGTTTTCCCCCCGGGGTCACGCCGCCCGCCATATGAAAGCGCACCCACTTCACCATGTCATTCAGGGAAGAATTCACGCCCGCCGCCGGGACCGCAAGGTCCATATTCCAGAACGGGAGCCTTCTGCGCTCCGTCCCGAACACGCGGTATGGCTCCGCCATATTGCCGCTTGCCTTGATGCCCGCTTCGGTTGCCGTCGTCTCCGTCATCTCCAGCGGGTCCAGAAAAAACTCCTTCAGCAGCTTTTCAAAGCTTCTTCCCGTTACCGCCTCCGCGGCGTATCCCGCCATCACGAACTGCGTGTTGTTGTACTGGTACTGCGTGCGGAAGGGCAGGTTCGAATCCAGATACCGCATCCTCCCTGCAAGGTCTCCCCTCTTCCTGACTCCCGGCCAGAGAGCATCGTGATTCGCAAGGCCCGAGCGGTGGCTCATCATATCCTTCAGTGTCATCCGCTTCTCCTGATATTGAAGTTCTGGAACAAAATCCGTAATCGGCCGATCCAGATCCAGCTTGCCCTCATCACAGAGCCTTGCCACAACTGCCGAGGTAAACGACTTCGAAATGGATGCCATGCAGAATCTCGTCGAAGGGTTCACCTTCTCCCCCGCCTCCGCGTTCTTATCGCCGAGACAGTGCATTTCGGTCTCACCATCCTTGGTAAACACCGCAAAAGCAAGCCCGGGAACACGGTAATAATGCATCATTGACTGGATCTCCGAAAGCTTCTCTTCATCAAATATCGTCTTCATCGCTGCCTCTCTTTTTTCCTATTGGTCTTGTGTAGTATTGGAAAAGAGGCGATCACGCCTCTTTAAGTGCTGGTTCCGGGAACACATCCGGCTCACCCGCTTTTCTTTCCCGGAAGCCTGGCGACAACGGGAAATGGCACCGGACCATGCGTCCCCTGCTATCCACGGAAATCCCCGGCATCACTTTTTTGCAAATTTCCGAAGCATACGGGCACCGCGGATGGAACGGACACCCCGACGGAATGTGAACCGGCCCCGGTGTCTCTCCCCGAATGCCTTCCGTCTCTTCTATTCCGCTCCTTCCACCGATCTGCGGAGCTGCGTCCATCAGGATTTTCGTGTAAGGATGCGCGGGACGTTGAAAAATATCCTCTGCGTCTCCCATCTCCATCACTCTGCCCAGATACATCACCATCACCCGGTCGCTGATATACTGGACCACGCGCAGATCATGGGAAATAAAGAGCATCGTCAGATTCATCTCCTCTTTTAGCTGAGCAAGAAGATTGATGATCTGCGCCTGCACCGACATATCCAATGCCGAAACCGGCTCATCCGCAATGATTAGCTCTGGCTTCATGATCAGCGCCCGTGCAATACAGATTCTCTGCCGCTGCCCGCCTGAGAAATCCGACGGATATTTATCCAGGGCGTTCTCCGGCATCCCGACCTTTTTCAGGATGTCCTGCGCCGCCCTCTCATACTCTCCTTCCCCACACAGCCGATGCACCTTCATAATTTCATAGAACATCTGACAGATGGTCATCGATGGATTTAGTGAAGAGTACGGATCCTGGAAAACCATCTGCATCTGCCTTCTCGCTTTTTTCAGATTTTTCCCTCCGGTTTTGGCAAGATCTCCAAAGGAGTGAAATAAAATGACACCGTCGTCCGGCTCGTACAGCCGCAGGATCGTCCGGGACAGTGTACTTTTCCCGCAGCCGCTCTCTCCGACAAGGCCAAGTGTCTCCCCTTTCCGGATCTGAAACGACACGTCTTCCACCGCGCGGACATATTCCTGTGGTCTCTTCCTCAGGATATCATAGAAATTTCTCCGGATCGGAAACGTTTTACTCAAATGCCGGACATCCAGCATAACCTCTTCAGCCATGAACCGGTTCCTCCTTCCCACGTTCCCTTCGGAGCTCTTCTGTGCAGAAGCACCTGGTAAAATGGTTCTTCCCGTATTGCAGAAGCTCCGGAACCTCCTGTCTGCACCGGTCTTTTGCCCATTCGCATCTCGGTGCAAACGGGCACCCCTTCGGCATCCTGTCCAGGGCAGGCGGTGTTCCTTCAATAGAGTAAAGCCTTTTTCCTTTTCGCTCCATTGACGGAATCGAACGAAGAAGATCATAGGTGTACGGATTCAGCGGATTTTCAAAAAGTTCCCGTGACGGGGCAATTTCCATGATTCTTCCCGCATACATCACGGCAATCCGGTCGCAGATTTCCGAGGCAACGCCAAGATCATGTGTCACCATCACAATGCTCATGCCAAGGTCCTTCTGCAGCTTCTTCAGCAGCCGGATGATCTGCTCCTGCACGGTGACATCCAGCGCGGTCGTCGGCTCATCTGCAAGAAGAAGCTCCGGGCGCGAAGCAAGCGCAATCGCGATCATCGCCCGCTGCCGCATACCGCCCGAGAACTGATGCGGGTAGGCGCAAAGCCGTTCTCTGGCAGCCGGAATGTCCTTCCCACTACCGGGCGGACTCCGGACTTGCACCGGTTAGAAACGTGCGCCGCCGGGCGCACATCAAAGACACCCTCTTCACCGGTTAAGCCGATGAAGAGGGTGTCTTTCCACATGCATAGGATTCTTATCAAATGAAATATTCTGCAGTATTAGCCGGCAAGCGTTCTTCCAAGTGCTCTGCACTTCTCCAATGCTCCGTCATCCGGCGCATTCTGGCAGATCACCGTGCCGGAAACCTGTGCTCCGTCCGAGGAGCAGCGGCTCTCCCAATCCTGCATCCAAACGCCTTCGCCCCAGCCCCAGGAGCCAAAGAGACCGACCTTTTTCCCGGAAAGAGATCCTTCCACATCCGCGAACATCGGCTCGAACTCACCTTCCTCGAGAACCTCCGCGCCCATCGCAGGGCAGCCGAAGGCAATCGCATCATAGGAGGCCACGTCGCCTGCCGAGAACTGGGACGGGCCCAGCACCGTTACCTCCGCCCCTGCTGCCTTGGCTCCTTCTGCTACAGCATTTGCCATCATTCCCGTGTTGCCGGTTCCTGTCCAATATACAACTGCTACTTTGCTCATATTGTTCTCCTTTTCTTTTTGCTTTCCACTGGTTTCGTGATACTCTATCTTGTCAACAGGCCACGGATTGCTGCCGCGGTCTTCTGACTTTCTGGCATCTGTGACTGCATGCTCTCGCAGGCAGTTCGTCTATGTGCGTCTTAAATGACCTCAGACGCCTCCCGCCACCGTCAGCTGCTCCAGGCTTTTCCCCATTTCCCAGGAACGCAAATACGCCGCCGTACAGCTTTGATAGTTGCGGAAAACCTTCCTTGCCCTTTCTTCGTCTCCGTACACCCGCCAGAATCCGATGCACTTGCAGCCTTCCTCCTTGTGCTGTATAAAACCCTCGACATCCTCCAGTGGGTAGCCCAGAAAAATTCCGATTTCATGAGGAAACTCTTCTTTGTTCTTCCCGGCGCGGATCCGTTCACCCAGCCTTGCGACACACCTGTCCGCATCGGAGCAGTCATATCCGAACCCTTCCAGGAACGCCCGAATCCGGACATCCAAAAAACGCCGGTTCAGAATCTCTGGACGGTACAGATATAAAAGGACATGTCCCCGGCGAAAATTCAGTGGCACTGCCCGAAGGCCCTTCCGGACGAAAATCCGGTTCATTTCGCGGATGTCCTCCCGGGCTTTCTCCGGCTCCTGATACGCAAGACTGATCAGATTCGCAGGCTTCATCCCGGCCAGGGTCGGGGAACAGTTTTCAATCAGAACTCTTTCTGGCATGTCAGGTTCCTTTCGGTTTTCTCAGCGGCGCATAAGTTAGCTTTATCTAACTCTTTGATAATCTTACCGCTGCAATGTGTTTGTGTCAACTAACTTTTATCAATTCCATTCTGACTGCATCACCTTCCTGCCGGATGAAGTCCATGCTCTCACCCGTTCAAATCATTCCGCTCTCACGCAGCACACATAAAAAAGTCTCCTTCGCCCAGACAACGGACAAAGAAGACTTTCCACAGCCTATTTCAAGGCTTATTTTAAAATATACTAAACTGATATTCCGGCCTATCTGCTCTCCGGGTACGGATCATCCAGTGCCCTCGCCGCATGGAATTCTCCCTTGGCGGCAAGCCCGAACTGCAAAAGTGCCCAGCCGATCCCGGCTGCGCCGTCGTACATTCCGATGTTAGCCGTCACCTGATTCTGTGCCACATAGGCAAAGGCCTGATTCCACTTCGTCGCGACCTGTCCATCCTCCGTCAGAAAGCGCTGTCCGTCAGTCAGAAGAACGCGTGCACTGCGCTCCGCCCAGTCGTAATAGCGCTTGTCACCGGATGCCGCCCACTTGCCAAGAAACGTATTCACCATGCCTGCCGTTCCGCAGCAAAGGCACAGAATATACCAGTAACCATTGGAATGCAGCTCCGGCGCGCCGGTCTCAATAATGCCGTTCAGGAGCTTCTCCTCCCATTCCAGCGCCTCCGGATCCTTCGTTACCTTGTAAAGCTCATGATAGAAGCGTGCACTTCCGACCGGCCCGTGGCAATAGCTCAGATAATACGTATCCGGCCGGTTGGGAAGGCCGTGCGGAAGGAGTGCCGCTGTCTTTTCTTCATTTTCCAATGCAACAGCTTTGACAAAATCATGAATGCCATCCACTGCATCCAGGAACGAGCGGTCGCCGCTCTCCTCATACAGACGCAGGAGAAGGAAGCCGATTCCGCAGGTGCCCATCGGGAAGTTGGGATCGATGTAATCCTCTCCGGCACCGAAATACTTCGGATCCACGCCGAGATAATACCGGCCTCCCTTTTCGTAGCTATGTCCCTTATTCAGATAATACCGTCCTGCCCGGAGTGCGAACTCCCGCCACCTTGGCTGTTCAAATTCTCTTCCCAGCTTCAGAAGCAGAAGAATCGCACTGCCGTCTCCCACAACGCCCGGATAGGAGCCCCAGGAATAGCCTTCCCCATCCTCTTCCGGGATCGCCTCCGCCATAGCGGCCTCTGCAATCTCAAAAATTACGCGCCGGTATTCTTCCTCCCCGGTCAGTTGATACAGCTCATCGAGAAAAACAGCCACCCCGCCGTATCCTGTTGTAAATGCGTATTTGCTGAAGCATTTTGCCAGATCTCTTTTGTGGTCCCACCGCCAGATGATGTATCTTGCCGCCTCCCTGGCATCCTCCAGATAGTTCTTCTCACCGGTGGCCTCATAGAGCTGCACATAGAAATGCGCAATGCCGGTGCTGCCCGCATACATGCAGATCTCATCATAATAATTCGAAAGATAGGTTCTGGCGTCCTCCAGGGACCAGACCAGCCCGTGCGGCGTCTGCACCCTTCTGGTATTAATATAGACAGCGGCTTTTCTTGCCTCCTCAATGTAATCCTCCGCCGTCGGCCTGCGGAAAACGTCCCGGAATATGGATTCTCTCATTTTCACCATCACGCAAATTCTCCCATTTCTTTTTGGTTCCTGCACCATCCTTCCATTATGAAGGCGGCAGGTTCAGTATAGCAGTCCCTCAAAAGCAATTCCAGTATTTCCACATATCATATTGTTTTACTATGAATTTGGTGGTATAAACAAAGGAAATCACCGGTGTCAGCTACCGGAAAAGGAGAGAATTTTCATGGGAAACGAAGTAAAAGAACCTAACGTCAAGTTTGCACAAACCTATCTGGGACGGCTCGGAGCTGTACTTCCACTGATCGCAATGATTGGCGGAATGATCGCGATGGTCGCGATGGGCTACCGCTCTACCAGAAATTTCTGGGCCGCCGGCTTCCTTTCGCTGGTGGTCGGTTTCCTTGTTTATAAGGATAAAAAGGAATTCACCAATGCCGTTACCGCGGGTCTCCAGGATCACATTCTGGCCTTCATGACCGCCTGCTTTCTCATGGCCGGTGTCATGTCAAAGATTCTCGCTGCCTCGCACCTTGTGGATGCTCTCCTGTATCTGCTCTCCCGTGCACAGGTGCCGCTCGGGCTCGTGCCGCTCATCTGCTTTCTGATCGCAACTGTCCTGTCTACTTCCACAGGAAGCGCCGCCACGGCCATCAACGCAACCGGTCCGATCCTGCTGCCGCTTGCCGTCGGCATGGGCTGCGATGTCAATCTGATCTGCGGCGCTATTCTGGCCGGAGCCTGCTTCGGCGACAATCTCGCGCCGATTTCCGACACCACCATTGCCTCCTCACTGACGCAGGAGGTGGACACCATGAGGGTTGTCCGCTCCCGTCTGAAATACTCTTTGATCGCCGGGGCCTGCGCCTGCATCGGCTATGTCATCATTGGAATAACAACCAGCTCCGGTCAGATCGCTCAGGCGCCGGATGTTGACGGCAGTTACCTTTCCAGCCTTGTTTTCCTTGTTATTCCGGTTCTTGCCATTGTCCTGATGCTGAGAAAGCAGGGCGTTTTCACCTCGCTTCTTGTCAGTGAGCTCGTCGGCCTTGTCATGCTGTTCGTATTCGGATATACCGATCTTCCCGGCCTGATCAACGCCGATGACGGTCTGCTTCCTTCTGCCTTCAACGGCATGAGCGGATCCATCATCTTCCTGTTCTTTATCTTTATTATGGTCAGCCTGATCAGCAGGGCCGGTGTCCTGGACATGATCCTGAACCTGATGAAGCGCCATGCCGGGTCCGACCGCGATGCAGAAATCGCCGCCGGAGCCATGGTCAGCCTGGTATCCGTTGCCATCAGCAGCGGCACCTCAGCCATCACCTTCTGCGGACCCATCATCCGCAAATTCCTTCGCCCGTTCCGGATTGACCGCGCCCGCTGCGCCAACATTCTGGACGGCCTCGGCTGCGGAATCGGATATCTCGTGCCCACCAATGCCGCCTGCCTGAACCTGGTGGCCATCGCCGTCTCTGCCGGAGTGGTCAGTGAGGGCTACAGCTCTGTTTCCTTTGTCGCCTTTAATTTTCACTCCATTGCTCTTGCCATCGTCTTCTGGTTCGCCATTCTGACCGGCTGGGGCAGAAAGCACGAGACCAAAGAGGAGCTTCTTGCCGACGGCGTAAATCCCGATGCCTGAGGGATCGTCCGAAGACATGAGCTTTATTCGACGAGGTGAACCGTGCATTCTTATTCTTTCGATCAAAAGGTAAACCGGCAGGGAACCTCCTGCCTCAAATATGATTTCGGCATGCAGCGGATGGGCCGCAGGGATCTGCTGCCACTGTGGGTTGCCGACATGGATTTCCCGCTCCCGGATGAGATTCTGGATATTCTGAAGCAGCGCGTGGCGCACGGGATTTTCGGCTACACCGATCCGGATGATTCCTATTATGAGGCACTTACCGGGTGGTTTGCACGCCGCCACGGCTGGAGCATCCGGCGGGAATGGAATACCGTGACCCCCGGCGTTGTTTATGCACTGGCTGCCGCGGTCCGCGCATTCACAAGGCCCGGCGATGCCATCCTGATTCAGGAGCCGGTCTATTACCCGTTTCATGAGGTCATTGAACAGAACGGCCGCATCTGCGTCCGCAATCCGCTCCGCCTTGCAAACGGCCACTACGAAATGGATCTTTCGGATCTGGAGCAGCGCATCACGAAGTACAACGTCCGGCTGATGCTCCTCTGCAGCCCGCACAACCCGGTTGGCCGGGTCTGGACCAGAGACGAGCTGACCGCAGTCGGCCGCATCTGCCGAAAACACCAGGTTCTCGTTGTAGCTGATGAAATCCATGCGGATTTCGTTTTCCAAGGCTATCATTTTACGCCCTATGGAACTCTTGACAGGGAACTGGTTCAGAACGCTGTCATCTGCACATCCCCCAGCAAGTCCTTCAACATTGCAGGGCTCCAGACCGCCAATATTCTGATCCCCAATCCGGAGCTTCGAACCGCTTTCCAGCGGGAAAACACCGCCACCGGCTACAGCCAGGGAAACGTGCTCGGCATCACCGCAGTCGAGGCTGTCTGCAATCACGGCGACGCGTGGCTGGACGCGCTTCTTGCCTATCTTCAGGGGAACCTTGCGTTCTTCCGGGAATTTCTTCGGACAAAGATTCCAGAGATCTCCCTGATCGAACCGGAAGGCACCTACCTTCTGTGGGTGGATTTCTCCCGTGCGGTCTCCTCCTATGAAGAGCTGCACTGCCTCATTGTGGACAAGGCACATCTCTGGCTGGACGAGGGAATCATTTTCGGAAAAGAGCACGCGCTGTTTATGCGCTTCAACATCGCCTGCCCGCGGAGCACCCTTGAGCAGGCTCTGACGCAGCTGGAAAAAGCCCTGCACGGCTGACATATCAGGAAAGGATTTGCACAGAAATGGATTTTAATTCAGAAAGCAGCAACAACAGTGAATGGAACGTCTCCTTTGAGACCAAGTGTCAGGGGATGGACCTCAGCATTCAGGATCAGTACCACGCCATCAGTTTCCCGATCTATCAGACGGCGACCTTCTCCCACCGCGAAATCGGCGGAGACGGCTTCCACTATACCCGGCAGTCCAATCCGACCCGGCAGCAGCTCGAGAGCATCGTCGCCGGACTGGAGAACGGGACGCAGGCGCTCGCCCTGTCCAGCGGCATGGCGGCCATCACACTTCTTCTCGAGCTGTTCGCTCCCGGGGATCAGCTGATCATTGACGAAGACCTGTACGGAGGAAGCGTCCGGCTCTTTCACGAAATCGGCGAGAAAAACGGCCTGTCCTTCCTCTCCGCGGATCTCAGCACCACCGACGTCGAACCCCTCATCGGTCCTTCCACCAAGGCGGTTTACCTCGAAACGCCCACCAATCCCATGATGCGCGTAACGGATCTGGAAAGGCTCTCCCGCATCACG
>CALEFO010000014.1 GCA_937877165.1 uncultured Lachnospiraceae bacterium
GCAGCCGTTGGCCTGTTTGCCGACTCTTCCGATGTCCACGGAAAGAGTGCGTCCTGCCAGTTCCATGGAATATGTGGTGTAGCCATCCTTTTTCTCTACCTTGTACTCTGCCATTTCTTTTCTCTTCCTTCCCGAGGGTCCTTCGTCCTCAGATCTCATATATGCCTGGAAACTGCTCACCGGCATTCCGGCATCCGGAAAAACAGGAAACCGGCGCAGGTGAACAATGAGCAAGAAGGCGACGTCGGACCGGCAAAACAGCCGGCCCGTGCGCCGCCTTCCCATTTCTCAGATAGAATTACTTTCTGATGCCGAGCTTCTCGATCAGGGCACGATACTTCTCAAGGTCTGTCTTCTTGAGGTAGTCAAGAAGTCCTCTTCTCTGACCAACCATCTTCAGAAGGCCTCTGTTGGAGTGGTAGTCCTTCGGGTTCTTCTTCATGTGCTCGGTGAGCTCTGTGATTCTTGCAGTAAGGATTGCGATCTGAACTTCCGGTGATCCGGTATCGCCTTCCATACGGCCGTACTCTTTGATGATTTCTGCTTTCTTTTCCTTTGCGATCATAGTCTCCTCTTTCTGCCTGACAGGTCAGGTCTTCGTCCTCCTGTTACTAAGGAACGGCTGTCACCAGATACCGTGACCGGAGCGCCGGTTCCTGAGCGCAGGAAATGTACATAACATTGGTACAATAACATATCATTCTGTACAATTCAAGCCGTGTTTTTGTTTTCTATACATCCCGCAGATGCGGGGAATGCTCTTCTTCAAAGGTTCGTGCAATCCCTGACTTCTGCATCTTGTGCGGATATCTTTACACAGGCGTGTGGAGCTTCGACACGATCAGCACCACCATATCCTCCAGCGCGTGGCCGCTCTCATTCACCGTGATATCCGCATACTGCTCATACAGCGGAACCCGCTCGTTGTAAAGCTCTTCCAGCGTCTGTCCTTCCCGAAGCGCAACGCCGCGGTTTCTCGCGTCGTGCAGGCGCTCCGTCAGCATGTCCAGATCCATCTGGAGATAGATCACCCTGCCGAGGGATTTCAGGTGCTCCATGGCCTTCCTGCCGTAAACAACGCTTCCTCCCGGTGCGATGACCGTATGGCTGCAGGAGAGGCCGCAGGTGACCTCCTCCTCCAGGGAAAGAAAGCCTTCCACGCCTTTCTCTTCCATGATCGCCGCAAGCTTCTTCCCTGCCTTTTTCTGAATCAGAAGGTCGATATCCGTAAACTCATAGCCGAGCGCCTTGGCGAGAATGATGCCGACAGTGCTCTTTCCGGAGGTCGGCATGCCGATCAGGATCAGGTTGTCCCCGCGGTTTCCGCCTTCCGGTGCCTTCGTCTCTCCGGCATTCCTGCGATTCATATCAGGCCGTGTGTTCTTTTTTCCCGTCATAGTTCTGTCATCCTCTCTTGTTCTGCTGCTCTTCTTGGTTCGGCACTCTTCCCGGTTCACTCAGACAGAAACGGGTCCTGAAGCAGTCACTCTGTGTCAGAGACTGACCGGCGGTGCCGGACGGTTACCGGATCCCGTGGTATTCCCGCCCTGCCGCAAGGTCTTTTTGCATCGTCTGCTTCAGCTCGTCGATCCCGGAGAATTTCCGCTCCGGCCGCCGGAAGGTAAGAAGCGATGTGGTGATCACCCTCCCGTAGAGGTCCCCACGGAAATCATACAGGTGCGTCTCCACCGTAAGAGCCCCCGTCCGCGAGACGGTAGGCTTCACGCCGATGTTCGTCATGCCGGGATACTCCTTCCCATCCAGGAGAACCGTGGAATAATAGACGCCGTGCGGCGGAAGAAGCTTGTCTGCCTCCGGAATCTGATTCACCGTGGGAATTCCGATGGTTCTTCCGATGGCATTTCCGTGAAGAACCGTGCCAAGAATCTGATACGATATTCCAAGGCACGCCCTTACCTCTTCCATCCGGCCCTCCTGGACAAGCTTCCGGATGAGAGTGGAGCTGATTACCTGACCCTGATACTCCTCCTTACCGATCATGACCGTCTGAAAGCCGCACTCCTTCTCCATTCTCCGGAGCAGGGCAAAATCGCCTCTTCCCCTGTCTCCGAAGGAGAGGTCCGGCCCCGCCGCAATCACAGCAGCGTGCAGCCTCTCACAGAGAATTTCCCGGACAAAGCGTTCCGGGTCCATTCCAGCCATTTCCCTGTCAAAGGGAAGCTCCACCAGATAGTCCACGCCCATGCGGTCGAAGGCTCTTCGTTTCTCCTCTCTTGTCGAGAGCACGCCGCTTTTCAGTGTTCCGAAAAACACCTCCGGCAGAGGATCAAAGGTCACCACGCACGAGGCAAGGCCGTCCCTGCGCCCCAGAATTTCTCCAAGGAGCCTTCGGTGACCCAGATGAATTCCGTCAAATTTTCCGATTGCAGCTGCCGTTTTCTCAGAAATGCAAAACTGCGAAAGGTTCGTTATGATCTCCATGTTTTCCTGTATCTTCCGGTGCTCTGCCGCCAGAGGACCTGCTGCTTTCCTGCGGTCCGGCAGGCTTATCTTCTGTCATTTTCCCGCGAGTCCGTGTCATGGAACATCTTCACCGGCAGCGCGCGGTCTCTCCCCGGCACGTAACGGTACAGGGCATAAAACACGCCCGCTTCATCATATACACGGATTCTGTTCTTCTTCGGAAGGATTCCTTCCACGGTGTTCGCCAAAGACAGCGCATTTCCGTTTCGGAGATACTTCATGTCCTCCCTCCGGATATGAATGGCCGGGGCATCCTGAAAGAACGCATCCACCGGGATGATCTGCTTCTCCAGAGCCTCGGGATCCGTATCCATGATCTCCTGCACCTCTCCCAGCGTAAGTGCCTCCTCCAGACGGAACATTCCAACTCTTGTCCTAAGAAGGTGATCCATCGCGCCGCCGACCCCCAAGGCATTTCCCAAATCCTCGCACAACGTCCGGATATAGGTTCCCTTCGAGCATACAACGCGCAGCGTCACATATGGGAGCTCCACACATTCCACTTCCAGCTCCCGGATCGTAATCTTCCTGGGCTTTCGCTCCACGACGGTTCCTTCCCTCGCAAGCTCATACAGGCGTCTTCCGTTGCTCCAGACCGCGGAATACATCGGTGGAATCTGATCCACCTCCCCGACAAAACGCTTCGCGGCCTCCAGGATCTCGTCCTTCGTCACGCGGCGTGCCACCTCGTCTTCAGGAAGCCTGGTCAGAACCGTTCCCGTCATGTCCTGCGTATCTGTCATAACACCGAGTCGGAGCCTGGCCCGATATTCCTTGTCGCGGTCCGCAATCAGCTCCGCAAGCTTCGTCGCGTTCCCGAGGCAGACCGGAAGCACGCCCTCCGCCATGGGATCCAGCGTCCCAGTGTGCCCGATTCTGCGCATGTGCACGATTCCGCGGAGCTTCGCCACAACATCGCTGGAAGTAAATCCCGGCTCCTTTCGGATCACCAGCATGCCGCAGTAATGATTCTCGATTCGCTCTGCCATAGGTTATACGTGCACTCCCGCATTCAGCTGCTCCTCGATGTACGGAGCCAGGTTGTTAATAATATCGTGATATGACGCGTTGCAGGTACAGCCCGCCGCTCTCGCGTGGCCGCCGCCCCCATACAGAAGCGCCAGCTTCGAGACATCTACCTCGCCGGTGGAGCGAAGGCTCACCTTGTACGTCATCGGCTCAATCTCGTACATAAAAATGGAACAGCAGACGCCCTCCGTGTGCACAAGTTCACTGGCAATGCCGTCCATATCCGAGCTGGTGGCCTGATAAAAATGCATGGTCCTGCGGTCCACCATGCTGACAATGCAGCGCCCGTCCAGAAAACGGATGCTCTCCAGAAGCGCCCGTCCCAGGATCTGCTGCTGCACGTAGGTTTTCTCATAGAACACCTCGCGCACCACCGCGGAGAAATCAAAGCCGAACTCCATCAGCTTTCCCGCAATCTCCATCGTCTGCCGTCCGGTGTTGGAATACATGAAAACCCCCGTATCCGTCACCATGCCGATATAAAGATTGCGCGCGATATTCACATCCATGAGCCTTTCGTCCAGAGTTGTGTAAACCAGCTCACAGGTGCTGCTCGCCGTCGGAACCACGTAGTTCACATCTCCCGACCCGCTGTTCGTCCGATGATGATCGATGTTGATTTTTTTGCCTGCCTTCATGAACAAATCCAGGGCGTCACCAAGACGCTCCTTCTCGCAGTCAAGGCACAGGAACGCGTCATAGTGCTCCACATCCGTCATATACTCGTGGTGAATCTTCTCCGCTCCTGCGATGTTCTTCTGAAGTGCCTCCGAAAACGTTCCGAGGAAAACATCCACACGCGCCTTTGGCAGTGCCTTCTCCAGATACAGGGCCATAGCCATGCACGAACCGACGCAATCTCCGTCCGGCCGGATATGTCCGCTGATTCCGATGGTTCTGCAGTTCTTTACTTCGTCCAGAATATTCATGCCTATACCTCGCTAAGGCAAAATCCGCGATACCAGAGAGAATTTCGCGGAGGCGAATTCTCTCTGTGTACAGAGTGCCGCTTGGTGGCACTCTAAGCAGGAGAAGATGTCATCAGACATCTTCGAGTGCAGCGGTTTTGCCGAATGCGGCAGCCGGTGCGTCAGCACCGATGCTGCTGTTTGAAAGTGACATATCAATGTCACTTTCAAACTTTACTCCATCGTTTCATAGCTGCTGGTATCATTGATGTCGATGCCCTTTGCCTTGCGCTGCTTCTCCGCCTCTTCGTCCATTGCCTTCACTTCATCAATCCTGTGCGCCATCTCCACGCCGTAGGCGATGGAATCGTCCAGGAAGAAGTGCAGCTCCGGCGTATTGCGCAGATTCACGCGATGTGCAAGCTCGCTCCGTATGAATCCGTTCGCACTCTTCAGCCCCTGCATGGTTCTCGTTTCTTCCTCCGGGCTTCCCAGAACGGAAATCCAGACCTTGCAGTTCTTAAGATCCGGCGCAACCTCAACCTCAATTACAGAGGTCATAACGGAAACGCGCGGATCCTTGATATCCCGAATGATTTCCGCGAGGCTCTTTCGGACCTCGTCGTTGATTCTCCGGTTCTTTACGCTGTTTTTTCTCATAGCTGCCTTTCTGTTTGTAACATTCGGGCCGCAGTGCGCCTGTTTCTTGCAGCGCACTGCGGCCCGGTTTTTCCTGCATGTTCTTGTCCGAGCCAGAGTGCCTTTTCTTCTGACCTGTCTGACATCGTCTCCCGCCTGCCATTCGAACCTCTGCTTGTCCCAGATTCCCGAACGGACAGATTTCAGTTTTTTACTGCTTGGAAGCCTCCTTGGCCTTCTTAGCCGCTTCCTTCTCCTTGCGGGCAATCACTTCTTCCCTCGGAACTTCTACCATCTTGTAGGCCTCGATCTGATCACCCACATTCATGGAATCAAAGTCCTCGAATACAAGACCGCAGTCGTAGCCGGCCTTGACTTCCTTCACGTCATCCTTGAATCGCTTAAGCGAAGCAAGTCCGCCCTCGAAGATCTTCTCCTTGTCTCTTGTGATGCGGACGGTGCAGCCCTTCTCGATCACGCCGTCCAGAACCATGCTTCCTGCGATGTTGCCGATCTTGCCGGACTTGAAGAGCTGACGCACTTCCGCGTGTCCGATGACCTTCTCCTCATAAACCGGTGCCAGCATGCCGTTCAATGCTGCATTGACGTCATCAATTGCCTGGTAGATGACCTTATACAGGTGGATCGAAACGCCGTTGTGCTCCGCGATCGACTTCGCCGTGGAATCCGGATGCACATTGAATCCGATGATGGCCGCGTTGGATGCTGCCGCCAGATCCACATCCGACTCGGTGATGTTGCCGGCCGCGCTGTGAATGATGCGGACCTTGACCTCGTCGTTGGAGAGCTTCTGGAGAGATGCGCACAGCGCCTCCACGGAGCCCTGCACATCGGCCTTGACGATCAGCTCGAGCTCCTTCATCTTGCCTTCCCGCATCTGGTCGAACAGATCCTCGACGTTCATGGACATGACATTCTCTTCCACCAGCTCTTCCTTATGCTGTGCCTTGTAGGTCTGTGCATAGGACTTCGCCTCGTCGTTGGTCGGGTGCGCCACGATGACCTCGCCTGCTCCCGGTACATCCGAAAGTCCCAGAACCACAACCGGATCCGAAGGACCTGCCTCCTTCACGTTCTTGCCCTTGTCGTTGATCATCGCGCGGACCTTGCCGAAGGCAGGACCTGCCGAGATGAAATCGCCCACATGGAGAGTTCCCTTCTGAACCAGAACATTGGCAACCGGGCCTCTTCCGCGATCCAGCTTCGCCTCCAGAACAAGGCCTCTTGCAAGGCGGTCCGGATTGGCCTTGAGCTCCATCACATCTGCCTGCAGAAGGATGGTCTCCAGAAGGTCGTCAATGCCTTCTCCGGTCTTGGCAGATACGTTTACGAATTCTGTCTGTCCGCCCCAATCCGAAGGAATCAGCTCATATTTGGAGAGCTGCTCCTTGACGCGGTCCGGATTGGCATCCGGCTTATCCATCTTGTTGACGGCAACAATGATTTCAACGCCCGCCGCCTTCGCGTGGTTGATTGCCTCCACCGTCTGCGGCATCTCGCCGTCATCCGCTACAACAACCAGCACTGCGATATCCGTGGACTGCGCACCGCGAAGACGCATTGCCGTGAAGGCTTCGTGTCCGGGCGTATCCAGGAAGGTAATCGTGCGGCCGTTCACCTCGACGGTATACGCACCAATGGCCTGTGTGATTCCGCCTGCTTCCTTCTCCGTCACTCTCGAATGACGGATGTAGTCCAGAATGGAGGTCTTGCCGTGATCAACATGGCCCATGACACAGACAACCGGCGGACGGGAAACCAGATCCTCTTCCTTGTCCTCGTCTTCCTTCAAAAGCTCCTGAATGACATCAACCTTCTCTTCCTTCTCACAGAGGATGTCATAGTCAGCGGCGATGTTCTCTGCCTCCTCGTAGGTCACTTCCGAGTTCACGGTCATAGCCTTGCCCGCAAGGAACAGCTTCTTGATAAGCTCCGCCGGCTTTAAGTGCATCTTCTCCGCCAGCTCTCCGATCGTAAGCTTCTCCGGAATTGTGATCACCTTGATCTGCTCTTCCGGCTCTTCCACCTTCTCTACAACCGGCTTGATAAAGCGGCCGGAGCGGTTCTTTCTCTCACGCTGCTCGTTCTGCTCGAACGCGACATCCTTCTTGTTGTGGCGGTCTCTTGCAACGCCATTGGGATTGCGGCGCTTGTCCTTACCGCCGAAATCCTGTGAAGGAGCACTGTCCTTGCCACCAAAGCCGCGGCCGCCTGCTGCTCCTCTTGCACCCTGGCCGGGGCGTCCGAAGGACGATGCTCCCTGACCGGGACGTCCGCCGCCGAATCCAGGTCTTCCCTGGCCTCTTCCGCGGTCACCGGTTCCCTGACCATTCTGGCCGTAGGAAGGTCTTGCGCTGCGGTCACCGGTTCCGGGGCGTCTTGCGCCGGTTCCGCTCTGGCCATAGCTGCTCTGTCCGCGGCGGAAATCCGTGCGGTCTCCTCCACGTTCATTTCTTGTGCCGTCTCTTCTTCCGGAACCGGACGCATTATTCTGTCCGCGGAACTGGGAACGCTCCTGCGCTCCTGCCTGGTTTCTTCTCTCCTCAGACGCAGGAGCCTTGACGGCTTCCTGGGAGAGAGCAGCCTTCTGCTCCTTCGCCGCAGTTGCCTGCTCTGTCCGGAGATTCTCTTCCTTTGCTGCAGGTGCCTGGCTTCCTGTCTGCACCTCCGGAAGCACATTTTTCTTTTCTTCCTCTGCAACAGGTGTCGGAATCTTCTTCGGTGCGGGCTGCTCGCTCTTCGGGATCGGCTTGTGATAATCCACACTCATCTGAGAAGGAGCTGTCTTCGGCTTGATCGGATGATACGCACCCGTTCCTGCCGATGCCTGATTGCGGCTTCCCTGCCCATTTCTCGATGAATTTCTTCCCGCATTCGACGAGCCGGAGCTGTAGCTTCCTCTCTGCTGTCCGCCCGCGGAATAGCTGCCTGCCTTCTGGGGCGCAGTCTTTCCTGCGCCGTTTGCCCCTGTCACAATGATGATTTTTTTCTTTTTCACAGGGGTCACAACCTTGCGGACCACCTTCTGGCCGTCCGCAGCAGGCTCGCTTTCTGCAGCGGCCTTTACAGCTTTGGGCGATGACTCTGTCTTTTTGCCGAAACGGGCCTCCACCAGCTTCATGGTCTCTTCATCCACACTGCTGCTGGCCGTCTTGACCTCAATGCCTTTCTCTTTCAGGAAGGATGCAATCTCATCCTTCTCCACGCCGTAGGTCTTCATAATCTCACTGATTCTCGTTTTCGCCATCGCTACCTCTTTCTTCCCGCTGCATGTCCGCCAGCTTCGCTATCCTGTCTGCAAATCCCGCATCCGTCACTGCGACGCAGGACCGGATTCCTTGTCCCATTGCTCTTCCAAGGTCTGCCTTGGTTCCGTAATACCGGACCGGCACCTGATACGAGCGGCATTTGTCCTCCAGCCGCTTTCTCGTATTGCCTTCCGCGTCTTCGGCGATCAGCACGAGCCTTGCCTTCCTGCTTCGGACACAGTCCTCTGCAAGAAAGCTGCCGCTCTTCGTCTTCCCCGCCTTCGTCGCGAGCCCCAGCATCTGATATACTCTCGAAATCACTCCGGCGCCTCCTGTTCTTCCAGCTGCGCACGAAGAGCTTCATATTCATCCTTCTTCACTTCACAGCGGAACGCACGGCCGAGCGCCTTCCTGCGGAATGCCTTCTCCAGGCACTCCGCATTCCTGCACAGGTACGCCCCTCTCCCGTTCATGCGTCCACCCGGGTCGGCCAGAATCCTGCCTTCTGCGGTCCGCACAATCCGGATCATGGATTTCTTTTCTTTGCATTCACCGCACCCGATACAGGTGCGCATCGGAACCTTTTTCGGCATCAGTCCGTCATTCCTCCGGTGCAGCCTCGGTCACATCCGCTTCTGCAGCATCCGCAGCTTCTGCGGTTTCTTCATTCTCCGCGACCTCTGCGCTTTCTTCCACGGCCGTCTCCTCGATCGGATTTCCGTTCTCATCCACCGGATTTCCGTTCTCGTCTACGTACTCGACCTCTTCTTCCTCATCGCCGCCGTCCAGATAATCCTCATAACGGAAGCCGGGAGCGTCCTTGGCCTGCGTCTCATCCTTGATATCAATCTTATAGCCGGTCAGTCTTGCTGCAAGACGGGCATTCTGGCCTTCACGTCCAATTGCCAGAGAGAGCTGATAATCCGGAACGACAACCTTCGCACTCTTCTCCTCAGGATCGGCGAATACCGCAACGATCTTCGCGGGAGACAGAGCATTCTGAATCAGGTTGCCGGGGTTGTCATCCCAGTTCACAATATCAATCTTCTCACCGTTGAGCTCGTTCACGATGTTATTGACACGGGTTCCGTTCAGACCGACACATGCACCGACCGGATCCACGTTCGGATTGCTGCTCCATACTGCAATCTTGGTGCGGCTTCCCGCCTCACGCGCAATGCTCTCAATCGTCACGGTGCCGTCGCGGATCTCCGCGACCTCCTCTGCGAATAGACCCTTCACAAGGTCCGGATGCGTACGGGAAAGAAGAATTCTTGCCGCACCCTTGGTGGTCTTGCGGACATCCACGATGTACACGCGGATGCGGTCTCCCGTGCGAAGCTTCTCCGTGGGAACCTGCTCCTTCTCATTCAGCATGCCTTCCGCCTTAAGCGTTCCGTCCTGTGTGCCGAGATTGATGGTCCAGTTGCGGCCGATCTGGCGCTGTACAACGCCTGTCACCACCGTCTTGACCTTGTCAATGAAGTAGTTGTAAACCGCATTGCGCTCTTCCTCACGGATCTTCTGAAGAATGACGTTCTTCGCGATCTGCGTGGCGATCCGTCCGAAAGACTTGCTGTTGAAGTCAACCTTCACAACATCGCCGACCTCGCCGATAATGTGCTGCTTTTTCGCCTCTTCCAGAGAAATCTGGTACTGATCATCCTCCACGTCATCCTGCGTAGGAACGATGGTCTTCTCCGCCCAGACATGATACTCAAAGGTATCACGGTCCACTTCCACCTTCACGTTGTCGGTCCTGCCGAAATTGCTCTTGCAGGCGATTACCAGTGCGGATTCGATGGCATCAAAAAGAGTATCCGAGCTGATATTCTTCTCTTTCTCCAGCACTTCCATTGCGGTTTTTAATTCTTCGTTCATTGCCTCTCCTTCTCACAGATATGAACTGCGTGTTCCCACTATCCGGTTTTCTAAAAATCTATCTTCAGGCGGATCTTCGCGACGGCCTTGCGCTCCAGCACCAGGTCCTCCAGGGCATTTCCCTTTGCATCCGCTCTTGCAATTGTAATGGTGTCCCCATCAAAAGCCTTTAGAATGCCGTCGAAGTTCTTGTTTTTCCCGCCGGCTGCCTCGTCATAGGGCTTGAAGGTATTTCCTTCCACTGCCTTGCCAATACTCGCAGCAAAATGCCGGTCCTTCGAAAGGGTTCTGCCAAGCCCAGGGCTTGACACCTCCAGCGTATATGCCTCTGGAATGGGATCCGCCGCGTCCAGGGCATCAGACAGATCGTGGCTGACATCCACACAGTCATCAATGGTGACGCCGCCGTCCTTGTCAATGAAGGCCCTGAGGAAATACTCCTGCCCTTCCTTCACGTATTCCACATCGTAGATCTGCACGCCGCGCGCCCTTGCGATTGGCTCCAGAAGCTTTTCTGCAAGTTCCTCTGTCTGCTTTTTCTTTGCCATTTTATACCCCGCTGAGGCGAAATTCATAAAAAAGAGTGGACCTCAAAGCCCACTCTTAAGTCAACCCTATTCAAACATAACAAAAATAGCACACAGTTTCATGAATTGCAAGTTTTTATTCCTTTTCCCGTTTCCTTTCTCAATTTTGTTCTCATCTGTCTCTGCTGCTAAAAAATTATTGTTGATACATCCGCACGCACTCCTCCGCCTCATCGAGAATCCGGTCAAACTTCTCCAGTGCGGCGTCAATCGGTGCTGAAGTGGTCATGTCCACACCGGCATGTGCAAGCTCCTCCAGAGGGTACGTGCTGCCGCCCATGGAAAGGAATTCCAGATAAGGCTTCACTGCAGAATCCCCTTCCTTCAGAATCTTCTCAGACAGTGCCACCGCGGCGGCATAGCTCGTTGCGTACTTATATACATAGAAGGGACGGTAAAAATGCGGAATTCTTGACCACTCGCAGGCAACCTCCTCGTCGATCACAAGCTCCGGTCCGAAATAGTCTGCAATCAGCTGCCGATACAGGCCATTCAAAGCCTGCGGCGTCAGCGCCTCTCCGCGCTCTGCCATTGCGTGAGCATTCTCTTCAAACTCCGCGAACATCGTCTGGCGGTAGACCGTCGCCTTGAAGCCTTCCAGATACTGATTCAGAAGAAACAGCCTCCCGGCCGGATCCTGTGTCTTCGAAAGAAGGTCCTCCACCAGAAGGTTCTCGTTCACCGTGGATGCTACCTCGGCGACAAAGAGCGTGTAATCTGCGTACCAGCAGGGCTGGTGATTTTTTGAAAACCAGGTGTGCATCGAATGTCCCATCTCATGCGCAATGGTGGACACACTTTCGTAATCTCCCGTGTAGCTCATCAGGATGAACGGATTGGAGTCATATGTTCCGGAGGAAAAGGCTCCGCCCCGCTTTCCTGCGTTGGGATAGACATCGATCCAGCGGTCCGAAAAGGCCTTCTCCACCTGGTCCGTGTATGCTCTGCCAAGAGGTGCAAGTGCTTCCAGAACGAGCTCCTTCGCCTCCTCATAGGTCCAGGAATCCTGCGTCCTTTTCCCCTCTTTGCAAGCCATCTGCTCTTCCGAAAGTCTCTGCGTCAGCGGAACATAGACATCATAGTAGTGCAATTCCTTAAGGCCGAGAAGCTTTTTGCGGAGTGCCGCATACCGGTGCATCGACGGAAGATGCCGACGCACACTCTCCACCAGCCCGTCATAGACCGCCGCCGGGATGTGTTCCCCGGCAAGTGCCATCGCGCGAGAGCTCTCATAGTGTCTCGCCCGTGCCCGCGCCGCCCAGCTCTTTACAATGCCAGAATAGGTCGCTGCCAGCGTGTTTCCGTGTGAAGCATATCCCTTGTAGAAATTATGGAAGGCATTCTCCCGGAGCGTCCGGTCACCGGACTGCTCAAGGAGAATGAAGTTCGCCTGCGCAAGCTCGTGCTTTTCCCCATTTGCATCCTCTGCGGGTTCAAAGGAAAGGTCCGCGTCCATGAGGCTGTCCGCGATCGTCTTCGGTGCCTCCAGAACCTCAGAAAATCCCGCAAGGAGCTTCTCCTCTTCTGCCGAGAGGACATGTGGCTTCTCATCCAGAAGCTCCTGCAGGAGAAACTTCCAGGGCCGGATCTCTTCCGACTCCGTGATTTCCAAAAGCTTCTCCTTTGGCAGGGCCAGAATCTCCGGCTCCGCAAACGAGCAGCGGCTCTCGGCCGCCACAGCCTGGTTCATTCCCTTTGCCATGAGCTCCTGCGCCTTCGGCGCGCGCGTATCCTCGGACTGGCGCAGCATCGCGTAGGTCAAAAGATTGTTCATCCTGCGCTCCATTGCCGTCTTTGCCTGATAAAATGCCGCGATCGTCCTTGCATCTTTCAGTTTTCCCTCAAAGGCTGCGACCGCCTGCGCATCGCCGTCCAATTTTGCAAGATCCTGTTCCCATGCTTCATCGCTCTCATACAGCGTCGAAAGATCCCACTGATCCTTCGGATTCATCTGGCTTCGTTCCTGTTCCATATGCCGTCCCTTTCCTGTCTTTTCCGCCGTGTGTTTTCTCGTTCCTCAATCCTGCTATTATACCGCCAAGGGCTTCTGAAAGCATACCACATGGCAGCAAAAAATCCGGGGCCCTTCGGGCCCCGAATCCCATTCCTCGTCATTCTGCATTTTTCAGCGCTTCCTCCATCGGGACCCCTCGGATCCTTCGGAAATCAAGAAGCGTTACGAAGAGATACCCCGCGAATACGAAAAGAAGCATTTTTCCGTATCCTTCCGGGCGAATCACGAACGAAAACCATCCGTCCATTCCCTGCATCATAATCGCCCAGACACCTTTCATCATCGCACCGCCCAACGCCGCACTCACAAGCTCCGAGAAAACAACGACCCAGGTGGTAGAGAGCAGATAAATGGAAGCGATCTCTCCCGTACGGTAGCCGAGAATCTTCGTCATGGAAATAGAGTTCTCGTTTCTTTCGATGATGAGCTTCGTCAAAAGATAAATCAAAACTGCCGAAAGTGCAATGCACACATACTGGAAATACAGCATGTAGGAGCCCATAGAATGGTCGAGCTGATCCACCATCTTTGTGATATCCTTCCTTGTCACTACTGTAGTGATATATTTGGAAGGAATGTCTGTGATTTCTGTATTGGATAGGAAGCCGGAGAATTCATCCGGTTCCAGTTCAAAGGTGTTCCGGAACTCTGACATCGGAAGAAAAACTGCAAGTGCCGCATCATAATCCTGAACTCCTGCCACTTCAAAAGAATACGATGTATCCTCAAACTGCGCGTCCAGCGTGATGACATCCCCCTTCTGTACGCCGTATTTCGCAGCGTACGCACTGCTCACCAGTGCCTCTTCTTCCGAAAGCTCCGGAAGCCTGACATAGCGGCTGCCATCCTCAATGCCGTAGACCGAAATGTCCTCGTCGTGCGCTTCTGCTCTTCGAAGCAGCGACTTCATTCCCATTTTCTCCGCATCCTCTGTTTCCGTAGAAATGATTTTTCCATCGTCATCCTTCCAGGATTTCAGCATCGTCTGATACTGTGCGATCATCATGTCCGGAGCCTTTTCCTTGTAATAGGCCAGTGTATCCGGCATTCCCACCGCCATTGCAAGAAGGAGCATCACAAAGAGAATTCCCAGGAACAAAACTGCATATCCCGGAAGATTCTGGAACAAAACCCTCAGACGAAACCTTGCAAGGAAGCTCCAGTGAGGAAGCCTCATGGCCTTTTTCCGGCGCGTTGCCTTCAGATCATGACGAAGGAACTGAAGCGGTGTGCAGCGAAGCTTTTTCGCAATGACCAGGCTGTTGACAAAAAACATCAGCACGATTGGTACAACCGTCGTTTTGATCAGAGCCTCCGGACTGAACACGGTCACATAGACAGGGAGGCTGTAGCTGTTGTAGTACATGGAAACCACAACGTTTTTAAATACCGTATAGCCAAGGAGATTACCGACGGCCGCCGATAGAAACGTAACAAGCACCGGTGCTGCCATGTAGTGGAAAAGAAGCTCCCTCCTTGTATAGCCGGACGCCCGGAGGGTTCCGATGACAGAAGCCTCCTTCTGAATCGTGTTGCTGATCGTAATGGCAAACACAAAGGCAAGCACCACAACCAGCACATAGAGAAGAACGCCGCCCATTGCCTTGTCGCTGCCGATGTCATTTTTCGTAAACTGCACGGCCTGATTGCCATAGGTCGGAAGATAATTTTTCACTTCGTTATCGGCGGCAAGTGTCTGTGTAATGAGTGCTTTCAGAAAAGCATCCGACCAGTTTTTCTCCTGAATGTCCCCGTCCGCGCGTTCCATGCTGCCATCCCCTGCCGCAGCAGAATATAGGAAGGAATAGTTGTAATATACCGGCACCAAGAGACGATCGAATCCATCCTGGGTCAGAAGTCCTACGTCGAAGCCGATCGAATCGAACATCATGTCCGTGTTCTTCTCAAACAGGGTGGAATAGTCCACATTGGCAACCAGCCCGCTGATCGTATATTCCTGCCCGCCGACCGTAATGCAGTCTCCCACCTTCAGGCCCGCGTTGTCCGCATGCATACGGTCGATCGCGATTTCCTTCTCCGAGGAAGGAAGCTCTCCATCCATAAGGCAGGCAAGATCAATCTCCTGCCGAACAGGATAAACACGGATTTTTCCTGCGCTGTCTGCGTCTTCGTCTGTCTCCTTCTCTTCTGCACTCCGAACCTCGGTCGTCTCCTTATAGAAATTCTCATACACCGTGACCGGTCTTGCCTGAAAATCCTGATCATTCAGGTCGTACTTCTCCTCTGCCTCGGCATATTTCTTCTCCACCTCTTCGTCGGCCTTCTCATAAGCCTCCTCCCGCGCCTTGTTATAAGCCTCCTGATAGACGCTGGAATCTTTTGCCGACTGAATTGCCTCCGGGAGCGCCTTCGAAACCTGCATCTCCAGCTTCTCATCAACCTTGTCGTGCGCCTTTTTCTTATAGTAAGAAAGAAGATCTGCCTTCTCTCCGCTTTCCACCGCGCGGATCAGCTCCGGATCTGCCTTCTCCTTCAGCTCAAAGTGTCCGTCCTCCAGGCGGTACTGTTCCACGCTTTCATCTGCAGCCTTCAGCATGCTGCCGTTCGCAACATACATGCCGGAAACCGCCCCAATCGTCCCAATCAGGAAAAGGGCAATGACCAAATACTTCGCCCACTCCCCCACCAGCTCTCTGAAAACTCTTTTTCTGAGCGGATTTGGCATCTTCCTGTTTTTTCGCTCTTTGCTCATAACCATTCTCTCCCGTCCCTGGTCTTCTTGTCCGTCACGCAGGGAATCCTGCCTGCTGCCTCAGCTTCTTTACCATTCCAGCTCCGCAGCCGGAATTTTGTGGTCATTTCGTTCATTGTGCCGCACCATTCCGTCGCGCAGACGGACGCAGTGATCTGCCATCTGCCGGATTGCCTCATTGTGTGTCACCATCACCACGGTATTGCCGTACTGCCGGTTGACCTTCTCGATCAGTTCCAGAATTTCCTTGCTCGTCTTATAATCCAAGGCTCCCGTCGGCTCATCGCACAAAAGGAGGTCCGGATTCTTGACAATTGCGCGCCCAATCGAGACTCTCTGCTGCTGACCGCCCGAAAGCTGATTCGGAAGCTTATAGCGGTGATCCCATAGTCCCAGGGTGTTCAAAAGCTCATCGATGTCCAGCGGATTGGCGGAAAGGTAAGCTCCGACCTCGATATTCTCCTTCACATTCAGATTGCCGATGAGGTTATACATCTGAAAGACATATCCAAGGTGCTTTCTCCGGTAGGTCGTCAGCGTTTTCTCGTCCATCTTCTCCAAAAGGTCTCCGCCGATGGAAATCTCTCCGCCGTCCGCGCTGTCAATCCCTCCAATGATATTCAGAAGTGTTGACTTTCCAGAGCCTGACGGCCCCAGAAGGACGCAGAACTCGCCCTTTGCCACGTCAAAAGAAAGACCTCGCAGCACTTCCTGCCTGGTCTCTCCCTCTCCGAAGCTCTTCGTTAAATTACGGATGCTAAGGAAACTGTTCTCACTCATTTCTCCCCCTGTCTGCCGCTGCCTTGGCGGCACCGGCCTGATCCTTGAAAGAGCTTTCCAAAATTCCGAAAGCTCTCGTTTAATAACGTGCCGTTTGTAAAACAGTTGTTAGTCATTGCTAACTGCTATTACAATAGCATATCTTCCCGCTGTGTTAAATATGGCTAACTTCACAAAAATAAAAAAAGGAGGCTCCTGCTTTTTCGCAGAAGTCTCCAAAATAAGGTTCAATTTGCAGTTGCTCCATACCTGCCGGTTTCCCATGCAGGTTCTCTCTGCAGATTGATTCGCCTTGAAAATCGGCAGACAGCCTGTCCTCGTCACCCAAGCCCGACATCCAGTGCCATCATAAGCGTAAAACCGACGGCAAACATCACAACACCGATATTGGAATGCTCTCCCTCCGACATCTCCGGAATCAGCTCCTCCACAACAACATACAGCATCGCTCCCGCCGCGAAGCTCAAGAAATACGGCATCCACGGGGTCAGCTTTTCTGCCGCGAGAAGGACCAGAACCGCACCTGCCGGCTCCACTGCCCCAGAAAGAACGCCGTCCAGGAACGCGCGTGGCTTGTTCTTTCCCTGTGCATGCAGCGGCATCGAAATGATCGCTCCCTCCGGAAAGTTTTGAATCGCAATCCCAAGAGACAGTGCCATCGCGGCTCCCGCGGTGATGGTACTGCCGCCCGCAAGAAGTCCCGCATAGACCACGCCGACCGCCATTCCCTCCGGAATATTATGCAGCGTCACTGCAAGAACCATCATCGTCGTTTTGGCAAGGTGGCTTCTCGGCCCCTCCGCCTTGTCCGCATACATATGAAGATGTGGAATCACATGATCCAAAAGGAGCAGAAACAGTGTTCCGAGCCAGAAGCCGATGACGGCAGGCAGAAAGGAAAGCCTTCCCATTCCGTTGCTTTGTTCCATAGCCGGGATCAAAAGGCTCCAGATGGATGCCGCCACCATGACGCCCGCTGCAAATCCCGTCAGTACCTTCTGTACGCCGCGGGACAGCTCCTTTTTCATGAAAAACACCCCGGCCGCCCCCAGTGAGGTTCCGAGAAACGGAACCAGAATCCCCTGCCATGCTGCATTCATTGCGCACCGCTCTCCCTTCCGGAAATTTTACCGGTTAAATGCCTTTTTGCCCGGATAGACAGCTGCCTCACCCAGTTCCTCCTCAATCCGGAGAAGCTGATTGTACTTTGCAACGCGCTCGCTTCTGGAAGGTGCACCGGTTTTGATCTGTCTCGTATTCAAGGCAACCGCGAGATCCGCAATCGTGGTATCCTCTGTCTCACCGGAGCGATGAGAGGTGATTGCCGTATACCCCGCCTTATGTGCCATCTTGATGGCCTCCAGGGTCTCGGAAACAGAGCCAATCTGATTCAGCTTGATCAGAATCGAATTCGCGCAGTGATTCTCAATGCCCTTGGAAAGTCTTGCCGTATTCGTCACAAACAGATCATCGCCGACGAGCTGCACCTTGTCCCCCAGCTCTGCCGTCATCTTCTCCCAGCCTTCCCAGTCCTCCTCATCCAGACCGTCCTCAATGGACCAGATCGGATACTTCCTGGTCAGAGATTTCCAATGCGCGATCAGCTCATCCGAGGTGAAATCTCTGCCGGATTTCGGCTGATGGTAGAAGCCGGTTCCCTTCTTACTCTTCCACTCACTGGATGCCGCATCCATTGCAAGAACAAAATCCCTTCCAGGCTCATAGCCGGCATCCCGAACTGCCTGCAGGATGTGCTCGATCGCATCCTCATCATCCTTCAGATCCGGTGCAAAGCCGCCCTCGTCTCCGACTGCCGTCGTATTGCCTTCGGCCTTCAGATTCTTCTGAAGTGCATGGAAGACCTCTGTGCACCAGCGGAGTGCCTCATGGAACGAAGATGCTCCGACCGGCATGATCATGAATTCCTGCGTGTCCACCGAATTCGTTGCGTGTGCACCGCCATTTAAGATATTCATCATCGGAACCGGAAGGACGTTCGCATTGGCACCGCCAAGGAACCGGTAGATCGGAATGCCGAGCGCCTGCGCTGCCGCCTTCGCGCTCGCGATAGAAACCGCCAGAATCGCATTCGCGCCAAGCCTTGACTTATTCAGTGTTCCATCTGCCTTCAGCATTGCAGCATCCACCGTATACACATCCTGCGGATCTACTCCCTTCACTGCATCGTTAATGATGGTGCTGACATTGTGTACCGCAGTCTGGACACCCTTCCCGCCGAATCTTCCCTTGTCGCCGTCACGAAGCTCAATGGCCTCGAATTCGCCTGTGGAGGCACCACTCGGAGCTGCTCCCCGTCCCACCGTTCCATCGGTCAGAATTACCTCTGCCTCAACCGTCGGATTCCCTCTCGAATCCACAATTTCTCTTCCGATAACCTTCTCAATTTCAAGATGTCTTCTCATAACTCTGTGCTCCTTTCCACCGCTTCTGCGGCTGCATGCTCCAGATGCCGGTCCCGGATTTGCTTTCCTGTCCTTCCCCGGAATTGCGTCTGCAAAAATCTTTTTGCAGGTTTGTTCTATCTAACTTTCATTACGATAACACATCTTGCCCGGAAGTTAAATATGGCTAACTATTTTTTCAATCTCTTCTGTCCCTCTGATTCCAGCCATCCACCTGCCCTGTCAGCCACTGCACCCATGCTTCAAACCCTTCACCGGTCTTCGCGCTGAGAAAGAAAACCTTTGCATCCGGATTCAATGCGTGAATTCTGCGAACCACCGCTTCATCATCGAACGGAAAATACTCCCTCGTGTCAATCTTATTGATCAGGACTGCCTGCGTCACCTGAAACATCAGTGGGTATTTCAGCGGCTTGTCATCTCCCTCCGGAACCGACAGAATTTCAATGCTCCGACAAGAGCCGACATCCTCTTCGGCCGGGCAGACAAGATTGCCCACATTCTCCAGAAAAAGCAGATCCAGATCCTCCGTGTGAAATTCCTCCAGTGCCTGTCTCGTCATCCCCGCGTTCATCGCGCACTCCCCGCCGGTGTGCACCTGAATGGAGCGGACT
>CALEFO010000015.1 GCA_937877165.1 uncultured Lachnospiraceae bacterium
CGGCTCTTTGATGCGTAAGCCGAGGAAAGTCAGAAGGACGGGATGCGATTTCTGGGAGTGCAGCGGAAGCTCTTGGCGAGATAAGCTTCAAAAGGCACGAAAAGTCCATCTGTCTGAGCCCGCAGGAAAGCCGGGTCCCGCTTGCGGGGAGCTTTCCTGCATGTATGGGCGAGTTCGGACTTTTCGTGCCTGTTCTGCAGAAGCGATCGAGCCTTAGAGCTTCCCTGCACGGACAATATGAGCATCCCGCCTCTGACTTTCCGACGGCGAGGGGATAAATGCAGGACGGCGATGAGGCTTGGATAAACCACGAGTTGTAAGCCGCGTAAAACAACAATTGTCCACATCAAATTTCCTTTATCACATGGAAAGAAATGTTCTCTTTACAAACTGACAAAGAAAATCTAACATAACACCATCGGGAGGCAGTTTGCCTCCTCTTACTGAGAAAATACGAAGAAAGTGAGGTATTTTACGATGACAAAGTTTAACTGGGGCAAGTTAGGACTGTTTGCAGGCGGCGTTCTGTTCGGAACAGCAGGGATTTCGATCCTTTCCAGCAAGGATGCCAAGAAGGCTTATACGCACTGCACGGCTGCGGTTCTCCGCGGTAAGGATGCGGTTGTGAAGACGGCGACGACGCTGAAGGAGAACTGCGAGGACATTGGAGCAGATGCGGCAGACATCAACGAGAAGCGTTATGCCGAGGATGAGGAGAAGGCTGTTGAGAATGCAAGGGCTCTGATCGCGGAGTATGAGGCGAAGAAGGAAGCCGAGAAGGAAGAAAAGGCAGAGTAAGCGCGGGGCAGACAGGATATGAAATATGTAATTCGTCATGAATCCGCCCATACCATGCGCATTCACATGGGTGGGTACCGTATGTCGATGGATCAGGCGGATATCCTGGAGTATTACCTGAAGGATCTTGCGTTCGTGCAGGATGCGAAGGTATACGATGAGACGGGTGATGCGCTCATCACCTATAAGAAAACAGAAAAGTACAGGGGGCAGCTCTTAGAGGCTCTCTGTACTTTTTCTTACCGGGATCCCGCTGCCATCGCGCTCGTTCCGGAGGAAACCGGACGGGCATTGAGTCACCAGTATCAGGAAAAGCTCGCAGTGACCATCGCGGGGCGCTATCTCAGAAAGCTTTTCCTGCCGCTGCCGGTTCAGATTGCATGGACGGCCGTCAAGAGCGTGAAGTTCATTGCAAGAGGAATCCGGTGCCTTCTCCATGGGAGGCTCCAGGTTCCGGTGCTGGATGCATCGGCAATCGTGGCATCTATGCTGATGGGAGATTTTGACACGGCTTCGTCCGTCATGTGGCTTCTGGACATCGGCGATCTTCTGGAAGAGTGGACGCACAAGAAATCCATCGGGGATCTTGCAAGGTCTATGTCCCTGAAGGTCGATAAGGTCTGGATGAAGGCAGCAGACGGGCAGGACGTTCTTGTCCCCGTCAGTGACGTACAGGTCGGTGACCGTATCAGCGTTCGCACATCGAACGTCATTCCGTTGGACGGCATTGTGGCGGAGGGCGAGATGAGCGTCAATCAGGCCTCTATGACCGGGGAGTCGGTGCCGGTTGTGAAGGCGAAGGGCGGCTATGTCTATGCCGGAACCGTGGTCGAGGAAGGCGAGTGTGTCATCGAGGTCACGAAAAAGGCCGGCACGGGCAAATACGATCAGATCGTCCACATGATCGAGGAGTTGGAGAAGCTTAAGTCCAACACGGAGGCGAAGGCCTTCCATCTGGCGGATTCGCTGGTTCCGTATTCGCTGGGGCTGACGGTCCTCGTCTACCTTCTGACCGGAGATGTGACCAGAGCGATGGCCTCACTGATGGTCGATTTCTCCTGTGCACTGAAGCTTTCCATGCCGCTGTCTGTGCTGTCCGCAATCCGCGAGGCGGGAGTTTATGATATTTCTGTCAAGGGCGGCAAGTTCCTGGAGGCCGCAGCGCAGGCGGACACGATTGTTTTTGACAAGACCGGAACGCTGACACACGCGACACCGACAGTGGTTCACATTGAGACCTTCGATGACGCGGATGAGAATGAGGCACTGAAGATCGCGGCCTGCCTGGAAGAGCACTTCCCTCACTCCATTGCCAATGCGGTGGTGGAGGAGGCGAAGAAGCGCGGCATCCGTCACGAGGAGATGCATACGGAGGTCAAGTATGTGGTGGCGCACGGCATTGCCAGCGAGATTGGCGGCAAGCGGGCTGTCATCGGAAGCTATCACTTTGTCTTCGAGGATGAGAAGTGCGCTGTGGATCCTTCGGAGGAGGCGAGAATGAACGCCCTTCCGCCGCAGTATTCGCACCTGTACCTCGCCATTGAAGGGAGACTGAAGGCAGTCATCTGCATCTTCGATCCTCTGCGAAAGGAAGCGGCGGATGTGGTGAACGCTTTGCACAGCCTCGGGATTTCCAAGGTTTGCATGATGACCGGCGACAATGAGAAGACGGCAGAGGCTGTGGCTGCGGCGCTGAACATTGATGAGTTTCACGCGGAGGTTCTGCCGCAGGACAAGGCGGCCTTCATCCGGAAGGAGCATGAGAAGGGCCGCAGGGTGATCATGGTTGGCGACGGCGTGAACGATACGCCTGCTCTTTCTGAGGCGGACGTCGGCGTTGCCATCAGTGACGGTGCGGCGATCGCAAGAGAGGTGGCGGATATCACCATTTCTGCGGCGGACCTGTATCAGATCGTGGTATTGCGACGCCTGTCTGAGAAGCTGATGAAGAGGATCGAGAGCAATTACCGCTTCATCATCGGATTTAACGCGTTCCTGATCGCGCTTGGCATCGGCGGAATCCTGCCGCCCGCGACGTCGGCCCTTCTGCACAATACATCCACAGTGGTGACGGGCCTCAAGAGTATGACGGACCTTCTTGCGGAGACCCGCATCGAGGACGCAGAAAAGCGGCGTCTTGCCGCGGCGGGAGTTATTCCGGGAAACCATCTGGAGAGCTAAAGCACAGTAAGGAGCTCTTTTGGCAGAAAAGCAGCTGCTGCCCCAAGCTTGAAAGGCTGCCGGCCGGGCAAACGGAAAGGCTGGCAGGAGGAAAGGCAGGTATCGAATGAGAATGGAGTGCTTCTCTGACTTATGTCAGGGAGGCACTCTTTTTTTATGGTATGATGAAGCTATGGAAGCTGGGCGGCTTCCTCATGGATTTCAAACTGCAGCATCGGTGGGGATGCACCGGCTGCCGCATTCGGCGAATTTCGCCTCAGTGGGGAAGAGAATTGAAAAAGTGTCAAGCCGTCAGACTGTAAGGGGGGCGGGAATATGGATCCTGTGAAAATTATTGAACTGAAGAAAACGATTCTGGAGGACAACGACAAGGATGCAGAGCTTCTTCGGGCGGAAACGAAGAAGGATCGCGTCAGCTACCTGAATGTGATGTCGTCTCCGGGCTCCGGCAAGACGACGACGATTCTGGCACTTCTTCGCGTGATCGGAGAGCGGATTTCGTGCGGCGTTATGGAGGCGGATATTGACTCGGACGTGGACGCGAAGACCATTCAGGAGGCTGGGTACCCCGCGGTGCAGCTGCACACCGGGGGCATGTGCCATCTGGATGCACAGATGTCACGGCAGGGCCTGCGTGCTCTGGAGGAGACGGCGAAGGAAATGGGCAGAAAAATGCCGGAGCTCGTCATTCTGGAAAATGTGGGGAATCTTGTCTGCCCGGCGGAATTCGATACCGGCGCGGACCTGAATCTGGTGCTTTTGTCGGTTCCGGAGGGAGATGACAAGCCGCTGAAATATCCGCTGATGTTCGAGAAGGCAGACATCGTCGCGGTGACCAAGGCGGATGCGCTTCCGGCCTTTGATTTTGATCCGGCAAAATGCAAGGAAAATATCCGGCTTCGCAACGGGAAGGCCCCGGTCTTTCTTGTGAGCGGAAGAACCGGAGATGGAATTCCGGAGCTTGCGGACATCATTGTGGAGCATGTGATAGGAAGAACACAGAAAGCCGGGCAGCAGGAGAAGAAATCATGAGCATGAAGGTAGTGGAAGTTAACAAAAGTGTTTTTGCGGGAAATGACAGGCTGGCGGACGAGACGAGACAGAGGCTGAAGAGGGACCGGACGTTCCTTCTGAATGTCATGGCGTCGCCGGGAGCGGGAAAAACCTCAGTTCTTCTTCGGACGATCGCCATGCTGAAGGACCGCTACCGGATCGGTGTCATGGAGGCGGACATTGACGCCTGTGTGGACGCACAGAAGATGCAGGACGCAGGAGTCCGCTCCATTCAGGTGCACACCGGCGGCGAGTGTGCGATGAACGCGGGGATGACGAGACAGGCGCTGGAGGAATTTCACACAGAGGATCTGGACCTTCTGTTCCTGGAGAATGTGGGGAATCTCGTCTGTCCGGCGGAGGAGGACGTCGGTTCCTGCCGGAACATTGAGATTCTGTCGGTCCCGGAAGGGGACGACAAGCCGCTGAAATATCCGCTGATGTTTCAGGTGACGCAGGCGGTGCTCATCAACAAGATCGACACGAAGGAGTATTTTCCCTTCGATGACGAGGCGGTGGTCCGGAGAATTCATGCACTGAACCCGGCTGCGGAGATTTTCTTTCTCAGCGCGAAAACCGGCGAGGGGTTTGATGCGTGGGTACAGTGGCTGACGAAGCAGGCCGATGCCTGGAATCAGGGATAAAGGCAGAACAGGGCGGCAGGATGTTCTTGTGACGGAAAGGTCAGAGAGCACCCCTGCTGCCTGAGACTTTCTTGGTTAGCCATATTTAACTTT
>CALEFO010000016.1 GCA_937877165.1 uncultured Lachnospiraceae bacterium
CCCAGGCGATCCGGTACAGGAAATACAGGTTGCTGAGAATGGAAACGACATTGAGAAGCTGATAGACAAGAAAATCGGACGGTCCGCACAGCGCCGCGATCAGCTGTCCGATGAAAACATAGGTGATCTGAAACGGATAAACGAAAAGATATCCGCCCTCCCGCAGGGCCCCGTAGTCCCCCGCAGAGAAGGCCTGCATGATGTCGTCCAGCTGCAGGGCATCGTTCGTTGCGTTTCCGCGGATCACGAAGACCAGAAACAGCGACATCGCCCCCGCGAAGATCATCATCGGCCAAGGAAAGGCGGGACGGTCTTCTCCCTTTCCTCCCTTCCGGTCCATTCTCCATAACACGATGCCGGTCACCGCCAGCACCGCCGCCATGGACAGGAGAAGGAGCGGCACATTGTCCCGCGTGATCTCAAACAGATCATTCTGCTCGTACTGCCGGAAGGAAATCACCGTCACAAGGCTGAAAAGAAATACTGCGGCGGACAGAATGCCCAGAAGGCCGAAGGAAAGGGCGATTGCAAATTTTTTCAGGAAAATCAGTATTTTCATGACAGGCTTTCCATTTTATTTTCTATTACGGAATGAATCGGCCTGCAAGCGGCCTGTTCACGCCGAAATCTTGCAGGTGCCGAACAGATGTCATTATATCAAAAAAGCCGGCCTGAAGCATCCGCTCCAGACCGGCTCTGTGACTGCCGTGAAAAACCCTTCGGCCCTGTGCACTTTGACTCCTAGCCTCAGCCAGGTGGGTGCCCGCGGCAGATACTTTTGCCATCCCTAGACCGCCGGACAAGCCGGGGATCTTCCGTCCTCGTAAGGCGGGGGCGCGACAGCCATACTGCAAGACTAAGCTCCCGTTTAAAGTATTTGTAGGTTCAAAATAACACAGGAAAAATGCTTCCGGGCAAAATCAAGTATAGCAAGCTCCCCGGCGTTTGTCTACGTGCAGCTGACCCTCAAAGCCCGCTGCCGGAATCGGAGGCTCTGCCTGCAGACCGCTTTCTTTTGAAAACACGTTCGGCAAAAAGCACATGCAATCAGATCTCTGCACACTCCCTGACAAGCCAGGCCTTCTCCTCCTCGTTCAGATAAGGGGAAAGCTTCTCCACGACCTCTTTATGGTACTGATTCAAAAGGCTTCTTGTGTGCGGCGTAAGGACCGAGGGATCAATCAGGTCGCGGTCCAGAGGCGCAAAGGTCAGCGGCTCGAAGCAAAGGAACGTTCCGTCCGGCGTGGTTTTCCACTCGCGGCACAGAAGAATCGTCTCAATCCGGATGCCGTACTCTCCCTCGCGGTAAACGCCCGGCTCATCTGACACCACCATGCCTGCCGCAAACGGCGTGGAATCCGCCTTCTCTCGGACTCTCCAGCGAATGGTCTGCGGTCCCTCATGCACGTTCAGAAGATAGCCGATTCCGTGACCGGTTCCGCACTTGTAATCCATGCCGTTCTCCCACATGGGCTCTCTTGCCATGATGTCGAGTGCCATGCCGCTGCACCCCTTCAGGAAAACCGTTCCCATCAGCTGCAGCTGGGACACCGCCGTCAGCGTATAGCTGCGGCGCATCTTCTCCGTCACAGGTCCGACCGACATGGTTCTTGTGACATCCGTCGTTCCGCGAAGATAATGTCCGCCGGAATCCACGAGCAGCATTCCCTCGGGAGAAAGCTTTGCTCCGCCGTCCGCGCCGGGCTCGTAGTGCATCATCGCCGCGTTGCTGCCATAGGCCGAAATTGTCGGGAAGGAAAGCTCCACATAGTCCGATATCCCGGCTCTAAGCTTGTCCAGATAAGAAGCCGCGGACCCTTCCGTCAGCTCCGCGCCCTCCTTCATGCTCTTTTTCAGCCAGTAAATAAACTTCGTCAGCGCCGCGCTGTCTTCCACATAGATGTCACGGAAGTTCCGGATCTCTGTCTCATTCCGGATGGACTTCATATAGTCCACCGGACTCGGCGTCTCCACAAGGAGCTTTTTCTCCTCCTCGGCGCGGATCTTTGCCGCCGCGGCAGAAGGAAGCACGGAAAGGTCCAGATTCTCCTTCTTTCTCAGCTTTCTGTCAATGCCGCGGTCCAGGTTCTGCAAAAGTCCCTGATACACGGCATAGCTCGTGTAGTCCGGATCAATCCAAATGCGGACTTCTTCACACTCACCGCCGGATTCAAGGGGAAGCTTTGGAAGATCCGAAAGGAAGTTCCCGTAGCTTTGGAGCGTGATCCCGCAGGCTCCTGCATAGTCCGAGAGATCTTTTGTCACCTCCGCATCCTGCAAATACAAAAGAGCCGTTTCCTTCGTCACAACCGCATAGGACAGAGCCACCGGGTTGCACTCCACGTCGTTGCCGCGAATGTTGAACAGCCACATAATCTCGTCAAGCTTGCTGCTGACATACGCGCTGACGTTCTTCTCCTTCATCCTTGCGCGGAGCCTTTCGAGCTTTGATACTGCTGTCTCTCCCGCATACTTTTCCGCATCCAGAAGGAAAACAGCATGCTCCGGAAGTGCAGGACGGTTCTCCCAGGCGTCTCCCGCAAGGTCCAGGTCCGCCCGGATGGAAATGCCCTTTCCGGCAAGGAGATGGGAAAGCTTCTCCCCCTCCGCCTTCGTGATGCAGCGGCCGTCAAAGAAAAGCACCGACTTCTCCGGCATATGGTCCTTCAGCCACTCGTAGAGCGTCGGCACGCCGGGCTCGCCCATCTTCATCAGCGTGATGCCGCTTCCTTCCAGCTCATGCTCCGCCTGGATAAAATAGCGGCCGTCCGCCCAGAGCGCCGCTTCATTTCCGCGCACCGCAAGTGTCCCCGCCGAGCCTGTAAATCCGCTGTAATACTCTCTTGCCTTGAAGCAGTCCGCCACATATTCCGAATTGTGATAATCTGCTGTGGGGATCAGAACGGTGTCCGCACCACTCCTCTCCATCGTCTTCCGCAGTGCAGCAAGCCGCGCCACACACTGATTTTCTGCCATCATTCTCCCTTCTTTCTTAGTCGCTATACCCAATCCCGTTTTTCATTCCCGGACACTGCTTACCAAAAAAAACATTTTACCGTTTCCAGACACAAACCGCCCGAAGCTCTGTTCCTTTTCTCAGGGCACCGTTCACAGAAAAAGAGGCGCAGCCGCGCGATTTCGACGGCGAAGCGTCACATGAGCGCGGCGCATCTCCGGTCGAAACCTCGTTCCCTGTCTCCGGATACCTTTCACGGAAAAAGAGGCGCAGCCGCGCGATTTCGACGGCGAAGCGTCACATGAGCGCGGCGCGCCTCTTTTTCCTATTACTATCCCCGATCAGATTCCCAGAAACTTCTCGACCTCGGCAGCCATCGCCGAAGCGTCCTTCTCACAGACCGTCTTATGACGAATCTCTGCGCCGCGAAGGCCCGCAACGGCCTGCGGAACCGGAACGCCGCTCACTGCCGACAGTGCATCCGCAAGCTCCAGATCCGGAAGCTCATGCGGCTTTCCGAGTGCCTTCATAACCGCAGTCTCGAACTTAAACGGCGACGCGGTGGAAACGATCACTGTTCTCGTCGCATCACCGGTCTCTTTCCGATACTTGCCGTAAACTGCCGATGCCACGGCTGTGTGCGGATCAATGACATAACCGTCCTTCTCGTAGCGCTCGCGGATCTCCTGTGCAGTTTCCTCTTCCGTCGCCCATCCGGAGGCGAAATCCGAAAGCTTTTCGCGCATGGACTCCGTGATCTGATATTTTCCCGTCTCGGCGAGCTGCTTCATGAAGCCTGCATCTGCCGAAGCGCTGTCTCCCGCGATGTGGTAGATAAGGCGCTCCAGATTGGACGAAATCAGAATGTCCATGGACGGCGAGGTCGTAAGAACAAACTTCCGGTTCCGGTCATACGCACCGGTCTGGAAGAAATCAAACAGAACCTTGTTGGAGTTGGAGGCACAGATCAGCTTATGCACCGGAACGCCGAGCTCCTTTGCATAATAGGCAGCAAGGATGTTGCCGAAGTTCCCGGTCGGAACAACGAAGTTCACGGCTTCGCCTGCTGCCAGCGCATCCTCTGTCGTCATTCCTGCGCTGACCTGCATTTCCTTCTTCTCATTCTCTGCTGCGCCAAGAAGCCTTGTGTACGCCCAGACATAATATGCGATCTGCGGAACCAGGCGTCCGATGTTGATGGAGTTCGCCGAGGAGAACTGATAGCCTGCTACCGCAAGCTTTTCCTTCTCTTTTGGATCCGTGAAAATCTTCTTCACGCCGCTCTGCGCATCGTCGAAGTTGCCGCGGATGCCAATGACGCACGTGTTGTCGCCCTTCTGAGTCACCATCTGACGCTCCTGAATGGAGGAGACGCCGTCCTTCGGGTAAAATACGATGATTTTCGTTCCCGGAACATCGGCAAAGCCCGCCAGTGCCGCCTTTCCGGTATCACCTGAGGTCGCGGTCAGGATGACGATCTTCTTGTTCTCCTGATTCTTCTTCGCAGCCGTGATCATCAGGTGCGGCAGAATGGACAGCGCCATATCCTTGAAGGCGATGGTCGCACCGTGGAACAGCTCCATATATTCGGTTCCGTTCACAGCCTTCAAAGGCGCGATGGCAGCCGTATCGAACTTGCTGTCATACGCCGCCGCGATGCAGCCTTTCAGCTCTTCCTCGGTGTAATCCGTAAGGAACAGCTTCATAACCTCATAGGCAACCTCCTGATAGGTCATTCCAGCCAGCTCTTCCAGCGAAACATCAAGCTTTGGAAGAAAAGTAGGAACAAAAAGTCCGCCATCATCGGCAAGTCCCTTCAGGATCGCCTGGGATGCCGTGATCGGTGTGCTCTCACTCCGTGTGCTGCGATACATGATACGATTCATCTTTTTTACCTCCCTGGGGCAAAATCCGCGATACCAGAGAGAATTTCACGAAGACGAATTCTCTCTGTGTACAGAGTGCCGCCTGGCGGCACTCTGTACTTACTGCGGTCTATCTTAACATATCCGGTAATGATTCAGTAATTTCATTCGTCCCGGCTGTTCCCATTCTCCTGCTGCGCCTCAGCAAGTGCCTTCTGCAGAAGCGTGTCATCGCCTGTATAGCGGGCTGCCTCCAGCCCCCTTGCTTCCTTCTCGATCTGCTCCTGAAATTTTAAAAATTCCTGATCCAGAGCCTCGTTGGTAATCTCCGGCGTGGACGTCTCTGTCCCGAGCGCTCTTCTCTTCTTCGGCTCCTTGATGATCCACTTCTTCGCCGCCGCGCCGAACGGCTTCGGCGCAAGCTTTTTGTCCAAAAGCGGGCGCAGAAAGTTCACGAGAAGAAGCGCGTACACCACCGCGTCCTCATAGAGCCCTGCCTTGCGCAGCCAGAACACCGCCGATCCGAAAATAAGGCCGTACCAGATTCGCGCCGCCTGCGAGACAGGAGACGTTGTAAAGTCCTCCGCCATCACAAAGGCCGTGAAAAGAAAGCTCCCTCCGCAGATCTGAATCGCCAGCGTATAGGGCGAAAGTCCATAGCGCCCGATCAGGACGTAGCAGACAGAAAACGAAATCAGGGACGCAAGCGGCACCGTAAGATCGATCAGCCCCGCGAGAAACAGGATCCCCGCTGCTGCAAGAACCGCCAGGGCCGAAGAGGTCCCGATGTATCCCGGGACATTTCCCGTCAGCATCCCAGCAAGGTCCGGCGTCTCTCCGCTCTGAAGAAGCGCAAGCGGTGCTGCGCCGCTGTACCCTTTCGCGGACAAATCCAGCATCATGCTGCGGCAGACAAGAAGCAGGACACATTTTGCTGCCATCGCAGGATTCAGCAGATTATGACCCAGTCCTCCGAACGCATGCTTGAACAGGATGATCGCAAGCGCCGCGATCGCGGCCCCCGCCCAATAAGGGGCCGCCGGCGGCAGAATCAGTCCTCCGATCAGGCCGGTCACGATGCACGAATAGTCCATAACGGACGACGTGCGGCTCTTCCAGATCCAGTCGCAGACAAATTCCGAAACCAGCGCGGTTCCCACGGAAATTCCGACAAGAAGCGCCGCATGAAGGCCGTACCGGTAAATTCCCATTCCCGCGCAGGGAAGGAGAGCCAGCACCACGAAATACATCAGGTCCCCCGTGGTTATCCTGGACCGTACAAAGGGGGCCGATTCGAAGGCTTTTACCATTCTGCGCTTCAATTCTGGTACCTCCTTCCGTACTCTCCCGCAAGAACGCTGTTGTGAAGGCATTCCCGCTTCATGGCACCGATCTCGGCCGCAAGGTCAATTCCCGCCGGGCAGACATAGCTGCAGCATCCACAGTCGCAGCACTCCATTCCGGCATGCTCTGCAAAGGCCGGTTTGTTCCGTAGCCTTGCGTCCTTCACCAGCTGCATCGGAACAATCTGGTTGGGACAGACCTGCGCGCAGCGCCGGCACCGGATGCAGGGCGTTTCCTTCTTCACGGCAGCCATGCTCCTTGGAAGACAGGTAATGGCTAAGGAGAGCTTCGTGACAGGAGCATCCAGATTCCGGATCTCCTTCCCCGTAAGAGGCCCTCCCGCCAGAAGGAGCGTATTGTTGTCCCTGTAATAGCGTCGAAGACCGCCCGCCTGCTCCAGAACCTCCCGGTAGGTGACGCCGCACCGCACCCGGAGATTGCAGGGAGAAGCTGCCGCCGGCCCGGAAACCGTCATGATCCGTTCTGTCAGAGGCTCCTGCAGAAGAACCGCGTCGCTGACCGCCGCCAGCGTCTGCGTGTTCACAACCATGCAGCCGATCTCATAGGGGAGCATGCGCGCGTTCAGCGTTCTTCCCGTCACGGCATGAATCAGCTGCCTCTCGGACCCCTGCGGATACTTGTCCTTGCACTGGCGCACATAAATTCTCGGGTTGTCAATGAGAAGCTCCCGAAGAAGCCGGTACCCCTCCCGGTTGGATTCAGAGACCGCAATGATGCCTCTTGCCTTCGGGAAAACACCAAGAAGAATGGCAAGCCCATCGATGACCTTCCAGGGATCCTCCAGAATTCTCCGGTAATCTCCTGTCAAATACGGCTCGCACTCCACACAGTTGGCAATCACCGTATTCATGGTTGCCGGGTTGGCATTCAGAAGCTTGTAGTCCGTAGGAAGCCCGGATCCCCCGAGGCCCACAATTCCCGCATTCCGGATTGCCGTCAGAATCTCCTGCCTTGTCATCCTCGTGGGATCCACGTTGCCTTGCACCGGCATCGGGACATACTGTCCGTCATTTTCAATCACAATGGAAGAAACCGGCTCTCCGGAAATGTCCGGAACGTCCTCCAGTGCGGTCACCTGTCCCGATACGGAGGTATGAAGATTCGCCGACAGCTCGCCGTCCGCCCGGGCGATCAGCTGCCCGCAAAGGACCCAGTCTCCCGGCCGCACCACAGGAACCGCCGGAGCGCCGATATGCTGTTTCAGAGGGAAGATCATGCTTCCCTCCAGCGGAAGAACATCCCTTGTTTTTTTCTCACGGGAGAGTTCCTTCCCGGAGTAGGGACGGATTCCTCCGATAAATGTCAGTCTTGCCATTTCTGTTTGTTACCCCTGACCGTTAAACTGCTTCAGATAATCCAGAAACTCCTGCTCCGGCACGGGCCGTGAATAGTAAAAGCCCTGCAGATATTCCACGCCGTGCGCCGTCAGCATGTCGCGCTGCTGCTGCGTCTCCACGCCTTCCACAACCGCCTGCCGGTGAAGGCCGCGGATCAGCGCCAGCATGTTCTCGAAAATTACATGGCTCTCTTCGCTTTCTCCTTCTGCCCACAGAAAGCTCTTGTCCACCTTGATCAGGCGGAACGGGAAATCCTTCAGATAGGAATAGTTCGCGCGTCCTGTCCCGAAATCGTCCAGTGCAAAGGAAA
>CALEFO010000017.1 GCA_937877165.1 uncultured Lachnospiraceae bacterium
CGCGCTATACGCCCTCCCATGAAAGCACCCGCCCGGGAGCAAGCTCCCGCCGGGTATACGCTAAGCTAAAGCGGTGCTCATTCGCATTTCGCTTCGCTCATGCTCATGTCGCGCTTGCGCGCTATACGCCCTCCCATGAAAGCACCCGCCCGGGAGCAAGCTCCCGCCGGGTATACGCTAAGCTAAAGCGGTGCTCATTCGCATTTCGCTTCGCTCATGCTCATGTCGCGCTTGCGCGCTATACGCCCTCCCATGAAAGCACCCGCCCGGGAGCAAGCTCCCGCCGGGTGCTTTCGCTCGGGCGTGCACCGCTTTAAGATTCGCGCAGGTTTGAATACCCCATCAGGAACGTGTCCACATCATGTGCGCAGCGGCGTCCTTCGGCGACCGCCCACACGACCAGCGACTGTCCGCGATGCATGTCACCCGCAGTGAACACCTTCGGCACATTGGTCGCATAGGCATCCTCCGCAGTCTTTACGACGCCGCGCTGCGTCAGCTCCACGCCGAATGCCTCCGGCGTATATTTCTGGGCTCCGACAAAGCCTGCCGCAATCAGAAGAAGGTCACAGGGAATCGTCTTCTCCGATCCCTCCACCAGCTGCATCTGCCGGTTCTCAAAGCGAACCTTCGCCGTCACAATTTCCTTGAGCTCGCCCTTCTTGTTCGTATGGAACTCTTTTACCGTAGTTTCATAGACGCGCGGGTCATGACCAAACCGGTCAATTGCCTCCTCATGGCCGTAATCCGTTTTCAGAACCTTCGGCCACTCCGGCCACGGATTGCTCTCCGTGCGCTCTGCCGGCGGCTTCGGCATCATCTCCAGAGCCGTCACCGACTTGCACCCGTGACGGATCACCGTTCCGATGCAGTCATTGCCGGTATCGCCGCCGCCGACCACGACCACATTTTTGCCCTTTGCGCTGATGAAATCCTTTCCCTTCAGGAAGGTCTCCACATCGCGCGCATCCGAGCTCTTCCAGACACCGGACTCTCCATCCAGTCCCTGATCAAGAAGGCTCTTTGTCGTGGACTTCAGGAAATCCACCGCATAATAAATTCCCTTGATCTCTTCCGGATTCGCTCCTGCAAGAGCCCGTGCCTGTTTTGCTCCGCAGGCAAGAACCACTGCGTCATAGGAGTCCAGAAGCTCCTTCGCAGAAATATCCACGCCGACATTCACGCCGGTCTTAAACTCCACGCCTTCCGCCTCCATCAGCTTCATGCGGCGGTAGATGACGCTCTTGTCCAGCTTCATATTCGGTATCCCATACATCAGAAGGCCACCGATCCGGTCCTCCCGCTCGAACACCGTCACCTGATGCCCACGGTGATTCAGCTCATCCGCGGCCGCAAGACCGGAAGGGCCGCTTCCGATGACGGCAACCTTTTTGCCGCTTCGGACCGCAGGAACACGCGGCTTCATATATCCGTTCGCATAGGCTGTCTCAATGACAAACAGCTCATTGTCATGAACGGTCACCGGCTCACCGTACTCACCGTTGATGCAGGCCTTCTCACACAGAGCCGGACACACTCTTCCCGTAAACTCCGGAAAATTGCTCGTCTTGATCAGACGGGAAAAGGCATGCTCATCATGTCCGTGATAAATCTGATCATTCCACTCCGGAATCAGGTTGTGAAGAGGACACCCGGTCACCATGCCGGAAAGCTTCATCGCAGACTGGCACAGCGGAACTCCGCAGTTCATACAGCGTGCTCCCTGCTTCCTTCTCTCCTCTTCCGAGAGAGGGCGGTGAAACTCCTTGAAGTTCAAAAGCCGTTCCTCTACCGGAACATCCGGATTGTTTTTACGGCTATATTCCAGAAATCCAGTCGGCTTACCCATTACGCGGTCACCTCCTCAAATGCTTCCAGGACCGCATTGTCATGCGAAATGCCCTGCTCCTCGTACTTGCTGATCGCAACCAGCATCTTCTGATAATCATTCGGAACAATCTTCTTGAAGTCGGATATCGTGTTGGCAAAATCCGCCAAGATCTGTGCGGCCAGCTTCGATCCGGTCTCCTTCTCATAATCCAGAAGGATCTCCTTGAGCTCCGCAATATCATACTTGTCTGTTACTTCCTGGAGCGAATCCATGTCCTTATTCATTCTGCGGTAAAGCGTGTGATCCCGGTCGAGAACATACGCGATTCCGCCCGACATGCCGGCAGCAAAGTTCTTGCCGGTCGGCCCCAGAATCACTGCTCTGCCTCCTGTCATATACTCCAGTCCGTGATCACCGCAGCCCTCCGCCACAGCAACCGCTCCGGAATTTCTGACACAGAAGCGCTCCCCTGCCATACCGCAGATATATGCCTTTCCTGCCGTAGCGCCGTACAGGGCAACGTTGCCGACAATGATATTCTCTGATGCCTTGAACGGAGATTTGGCGGAAGGAACCACGACAAGCTTTCCTCCGGAAAGTCCCTTGCCAAAGCCGTCATTTGCATCACCGGTCAAACGAATGGTCAACCCCTTCGGAATGAATGCGCCGAACGACTGTCCGCCGCCGCCCTCTGCATGAACCACAAAGGTATCCTCCGGAAGATTTCCGCCGAAGACCCTCGTAATGTCCGAGCCAAGAATCGTTCCGAACGAACGGTCCGTACTCGAAACCTTCAGAGAAACGTCCATCGGCTCTGCTTTGGCCGCAGCGCTCTTTTTCTCGACAGCCGTACGAAGTGCAGGACCTTTCCCGGTTCCTGCAAAGGTTGTTGCTGCCAGCGGATCTGCCTTGGGAACTTCAATATGTGCTTTCTTCAGTGCCTCATCAAAAGCAGGAAGAAGCACCGCCTCATCCTTGGTCTTCTCCAGATGGAAATTGTAAATATGATCCTGATCAAAATGCGAACTCTCCGCGTGTGCATAGGCAGGATCCAGGATTCTTGACAGATCCACCTCCTCCGCACGGGCAGTGATCAGAACATCCTTTTTCTTCAGGCAATCGGTTCTTCCGATCATTTCGGCAACACTCCGGAAGCCGAGAGAAGCCATGATCTCACGAAGCTCTTCTGCGATGAAACGCATGAAGTTCATGACATATTCCGGCTTTCCGGCAAAGCGCTTGCGAAGTGCCTCGTTCTGCGTTGCAATTCCGACAGGACAGGTATCCTTGCTGCAGACGCGCATCATCATGCAGCCCATGCAGACAAGGGGAGCCGTCGCAAAGCCGAACTCCTCCGCTCCAAGAAGTGCTGCAATGGCAACATCACGTCCGCTCATCAGCTTTCCGTCCGTCTCAATGCACACGCGGTCGCGGAGCCCGTTCTGAATCAGAGACTGGTGTGCCTCCGCAACGCCAAGCTCCCACGGAAGCCCCGCATTGTGAATGGAAGAAATCGGAGCAGCCCCGGTTCCTCCATCATAGCCGGAGATCAGAATGACCTGTGCTCCCGCCTTGGCAACGCCACTTGCAATGGTGCCGACACCCGCCTCGGATACCAGCTTGACTGCAATTCTCGCATAGCGGTTGGCGTTCTTCAGATCATAAATCAGCTGCGCCAGATCCTCGATGGAATAGATATCGTGGTGCGGCGGCGGCGAAATCAGAGAAACACCGGGGGTAGAATATCTTGTTCTTGCAACCCACGGATAGACCTTCTTGCCGGGAAGATGCCCACCCTCGCCGGGCTTTGCTCCCTGGGCCATCTTGATCTGAATCTCCACGGCACTGTTCAGGTACTCCGAGGTGACGCCAAAGCGACCCGAAGCCACCTGCTTGATCGCAGAATTCCGCTCCGTTCCGAATCTCGACGGATCCTCGCCGCCCTCACCGGTATTAGATTTTCCTCCGAGGCGATTCATGGCAATCGCCATCGTCTCATGTGCCTCCTGCGAAATGGAGCCATAGGACATGGCACCTGTCTTGAAGCGTTTGACAATCTCCTCCACAGGCTCCACCTCTTCAATCGGAACCGGTTCCTTCTGCGGGACAAAATCCATCAGTCCTCGCAGCGTGTGAGGGCGTCTCGTGTCATCCACCATTGCCGTATACGTCTTGAACTGGGCATAGTCTCCCTTCCGGACGGCCTGCTGCAGATTGATGATGGTCTCCGGATTATAGAGATGATCCTCCTTGTCCCTGCCGCTTCTCAGATAATGGAAGCCGACGCTGTCCAAAGATGTATCGGTTCCGAGCCCCAGCGGATCAAACGCGTGGTCGTGGCGGAATGCAACACCCTCCTCAATCTCCTTGATGCCGATTCCGCCGACGCGGGAAACCGTTCCGGTAAAGTAGCGGTCAATGACCTCCCTGGAGAGTCCGACTGCCTCGAAAATGCGGGCGGACTGATAGGACTGGATGGTCGAAATTCCCATTTTCGCGGCAATCTTGACAACGCCCGAAAGAAGGGCCTTGTTGTAATCCGAGATAGCCGTGTGATAATCCTTGTCCAGGATCCCCTTGTCAATCAGCTCCGCGATACACTCGTGCGCCAGATACGGATTGATCGCACGGGCGCCGAAGCCAAGGAGCGTTGCCATCTGATGCACATCTCTGGGCTCACCGGATTCCAGAACAATGGAAACCTTGGTTCTCTTCTTCGTCCGTACGAGATGCTGCTCCACAGAGGACACCGCAAGAAGAGACGGCATCGGCACATGGTTCTCATCCACACCGCGGTCCGAGAGGATGATGATATTCTTTCCCTCTGCTGCCGCACGGTCCACCGCGATGTTCAGCTGCTCCAGTGCGCGCTCCAAGGAGGTGTTCTTGTAATACAGAAGCGAAATCGTCTCCGTGTGGAAGCCCGGCTTATCCAATGAGCGGATCTTCATAAGGTCCACTCCGGTCAGAATCGGATGATTGACCTCCAGCACGCGACAGTTCTGTGCCTTCTCATTCAGAAGATCGCCATCGGATCCGATGTATACCGTCGTATCCGTAACCACCTTCTCGCGAAGGGAGTCGATCGGCGGATTCGTAACCTGTGCAAACAGCTGCTTGAAATAATTGAACAGGAGCTGATGCTGACGGGAGAGAACTGCAAGCGGAACATCATGTCCCATGGACGCCGTGGGCTCCACGCCGTTCTCCGCCATCGGAAGAATGTCATCACGGACATCCTCATAGGTATAGCCAAAGACCTTGTACAGCTTGTCACGCAGCTCCTGATCGTGGGTTGGAATCTTCTTGTTCGGAATCGGGAGTTCGGACAGATGCAGAAGATTCCCATCCAGCCATTCACCGTACGGCTCGCGGCCCGCATAGAGGCTCTTGCACTCCTCATCCGAAATGATCTTTTTCTGCTTCGTATCGACCAGAAGGATGCGGCCCGGCTCCAGGCGCGACTTCTTCACAATGTGTTCCGGTGCAATGTCCAGAACGCCGACCTCCGAAGCCAGAATCAGGCGGTTGTCATCGGTAATGTAGTAACGGGAAGGACGAAGGCCGTTCCGGTCCAGCGTTGCCCCCACCACGTCTCCGTCCGAGAACAGGATGGCCGCCGGGCCGTCCCATGGCTCCATCATGGTCGCATAATAATGGTAGAAATCCTTTTTATCCTGCTCCATGAAGCGGTTGTTCTTCCACGGCTCCGGCACGATGACCATCATCGCAAGCGGAAGAGGCATACCATTCATGTAGAGAAACTCCAGCGTGTTGTCCAGCATGGCGGAGTCGGATCCTTTTTCCGCGATCACCGGGAAAATTTTGTCGATATCCTTCTCCATGATCGGCGAGGACATCGTTTCCTCGCGGGCCAGCATACGGTCGATATTGCCGCGGATGGTATTGATCTCGCCGTTGTGCGCAATCATGCGGTACGGATGTGCACGGTTCCAGGACGGCGTCGTATTCGTAGAAAAGCGTGAATGCACGATAGCAATGGCCGTCTCAAAATCATGATCCTGCAGATCATCGTAGAATTTGCGAAGCTGCATGACCAGAAACATCCCCTTATAAACGATGGTTCTCGAGGACAGCGAACAGATATAGGTATCCTCGCTGCTCTGCTCGAATTCGCGGCGGACGACGTAAAGCCTGCGGTCGAAATCAATGCCCTTTTCCACATCCTCCGGCTTCTCGATGAAGCACTGCATGATGCAAGGCATCGAATTCTTCGCAAGATCTCCCAAAATCTCCGGATGGACCGGCACCTTTCTCCAGCCGAGGAACCCAAGTCCCTCCTTCTTCGTGATTACCTCCAGCATCCGCATTGCGAAGGTGCGCTTTAAGCTGTCATTCGGGAAAAAGAACATTCCGACGCCGTATTCGCGCTCTCCGCCCAGCGTGATTCCTGCCACCGCAGCCGCTTTTTTGAAAAATTTATGACTGATCTGCGTCAGGATGCCGACGCCGTCGCCGACCTTTCCGGTCGCATCCTTTCCGGCACGGTGCTCCAGCTTCTCTACGATATGAAGTGCATCGTCCAGAACCTGATAGTCCTTGTGCCCGTCGATGTTGACGATGGTTCCGATTCCGCAGGCATCATGCTCTTCCTGCAGACCCTCGTACATCCGGCTTAACTGTGATTCCTGTAATGTTTTCATACTCTCTAATCTCCGATTTTGGTACATGCAGTTTTCAGTACGGCAACAATTCCTGGTCCGTATAATCCTGGATCAGGAATTGAATTGCCCTTCCTTGGCTTTCTGTACTGCAGTCCGCTTCTTTCCCTCTGACCGGATCGCTTGGAGGCTTCGCGCCCGCTCCCCTGCATAAGAAAGCGGGTCAGATTGTTTTTCCCGTCATCCGGTTTTCAGAAAAAGAAGCCGCGGCTGTATTGACTTCTTTGCTTCTCAGCGAAGAGAGAACAGCATCTGGCCGTACGTCGGATAAGGAAGGTAGCCATCCGGAATGATAGCCTCCGCCTTATCAACAGATGCGCGAAGCGTATCCATATCTGCCAGAATGGTCTCATGGTAGTACTTCGCTGCCGCAAGCTCATCCGGCTCCTTCTCTGCCTTCCTGGTATCCTCATCCAGCTGGTGCAGGGATTTGCTGATCTTCTCGGATGTTTCATCCAGTGTTGTGATGATTTCATCCTCGTAGGTGCACTTGAGTTCCGGAAGGAGCTGCTTCTTCTTCAGTGCCTCATTGGTCACATCCTTCATGTAGCTGACAAGGCCGCTTGTAAAGTCCTTACGTACCATTTCCTGCATCGTCAGCGACTCGATGTGGATGGTCTTGGAGTAGTTCTCCAGGAAGATCTCATACCGGGACTGAAGCTCCTCTTCTGTGAAGACCTTGTGCTTCGTAAACAAAGCAACCGACTTGTCGGAAACGAGTCTGGGCATTGCATCCGGAAGAGACTTCAGGTTGTCCAGGCCTCTCTTCTTCGCTTCATCCAGCCACTCATCCGTATAGCCATTTCCATTAAACAGGACCTTCTTATGCTCATCCAAAAGTTTCTTCAAAAGCTTCTTGACTTCTGCATCCAGGTCTTCCTTTCTGACATCCTTCAGAGCCTCATAGATTTCAGACAGAGTCTCTGCAACTGCAGTGTTCAGAACAATATTCGGATCTGCAACCGAAAGGGAGGAGCCCGGCATACGGAACTCGAACTTGTTGCCCGTAAAGGCAAACGGTGAAGTACGGTTACGGTCTGTCGTATCCTTGGTAATATGAGGAAGAACAGCAGATCCAAGGCTCATTGAGCTCTTGCCCTGGCCCTTGAAGGCAGTTCCCTCATCAATGGACTTCAGAACCGCTGCCAGCTCATCGCCGACGAATACCGAGATAACAGCCGGCGGTGCTTCATTTGCACCCAGGCGGTGGTCATTGCCTGCCGTTGCCACGCTGACTCTCATCAGATCTGCATATTCATCCACGGCTGCAATGGTTGCCAGCAGGAATACGAGGAACTGAATGTTCTCAGCCGGGGTCTTGCCGGGATCCAGA
>CALEFO010000018.1 GCA_937877165.1 uncultured Lachnospiraceae bacterium
CAGTCTCTTCCTGTTTCGCCCTTCTCTGTGTCAGCAGGTGATCCGTTCCGGTTCCATTTCTCTTTCCAAAAGGAACTGCCGCAAGAACCGTCCCGTTTTCCCTCCCACAGACAGGAATTCCAAACTGTGTCTGCAGCTTCTCTTCTGCTTTCTTTGTAAGCTCCGGATCCTCCGATACAATTCGCACACCCTCTGGACATCGGGCAAGCAGTTCTTCCGCTTCTTTGTGATTTTCCTCTTCCAGAAACGCCGGCAAATTGTCTTCCTTCTCGTTGTCGAAAACCATCAGCACCGGAAGACCATAGCGCCTTGCCGCATCCTCCGGGCAGTACACGGCGTCATTCAGAAGCTCGCAGATCCACACTGCTGCCGCGCTGAGAAGAAATCCCAGAAGCCCTCCCAGAATTCCCGCGTTCCGGCTGCGGTCTGTCACCACCACCTGCTCCACATCTCCGGCGGACAGAAACTCAATTCTCTGAAACTCCTCCGCCGTGTGGCCGTAGCGCACGAGCGCATCCTCTACGGCATTCGTCAACGCCTGTACGTTCTCCGGATCCTTGTCCGTCACCTGAACGGTCAGCACCCGGACATCCGAAAGGATCTGCGCTTCGATATCCTGCCGTGCCGCTTCCATGTCCATTCCGTCCGGGAGCTCCGACTCAATGACCTGCGAGATCGCTGGCACCGAGAAAAGAAGATCATTCCAAGTGTAATCGTTATAGTAGTCCTGCGGATTTCCCGCTGCGTCATTTCCAAAGGTCAGATAGTACTTGGAAGTCTGCCGGTACTGTCTCTGCCCGGTCAGTCCGAGCCAGAGTCCCGTATAAATCAGAACGGCCGCCAGCGCTCCAAGCACCGTACAAGCAGGAATCCACCACAGGTTCCTTCGAAGGCGCAGCCAGAGACTCCTCTTGTTTACGGCCTCCTCCAGATGTGCCGGCATCTGCCCAGTCCTATGCTCCATCATGAAACTCCTTCGTCCTTCTTTTCCTGCAGAGCCGTCACCTGCCCGTCCGCCACACCTTCCGTTGCCTCCGGTGTAAAGACAATCTTCAAAGTCAGAAGCATCAGCTTCAGATCCAGTCCGAGAGAATAATTCTGGATATAGGTCAAATCGAGCTTCAGCTTGTCATAGGGAGTTGTGTTGTATTTGCCATAAACCTGCGCATACCCGGCAAGCCCCGCCTTGACCTTCATGCGGTAGGCAAACTCCGGCATCTCTTCCATATATTGGGCAATGATTTCCGGCCGCTCAGGTCTTGGACCGATGAACGACATTTCGCCCTTCAGAATGTTGATCAGCTGCGGAAGCTCATCAATCCGCGTCTTGCGGATAAAATGTCCTACCGGCGTGATGCGGTCGTCATGCTCCGATGCAAGGCGTGCCACGCCGTCCTTCTCCGCATCCACCTTCATGCTGCGGAACTTAATGATTTTAAATTCCTTCTGATTCAGCGTACAACGCACCTGCCTGTAAAACACCGGGCCGTGATCGTACAGCCGAATCAAAATTGCCGTAATAAGGAAAAACGGCGACGTCAGAACCAGAAGAATCAGGGCGCAGACAATATCCACCGCACGCTTGCAGAACCGCTCTCCGAAAGTCAGCGCATATTCCTTCGTCAGATAAATCGGCGTATCAAACAGATGAAGCTGCGTCGATCCCTTGACCAGAACATCCGGAATCTTGGGCATCATGTACTGCCGCACTCCGTTCGCATAGCAGAACTTCATCAGCTCATTCCGCTCCATTGTCGGGATGTCCCACAGGACAACCGCCATTTGGCCGGATTCCAGAATTTCCTGTTCGATTTTCTCCCGTCCTTCCGAAATGCAGACCGTCTTCGTGACGTCGTATTTTTCCGGGCGGCTTGCGAACTTCTGCAGAATCGGCTCCGCGTCCCGCTCCCCGTAAATCAGAAGGAGCTTTGTCGGCGGGAAAACCTTGTGATATATCCAGTCGGAAATCTGAATCCACAGCACCGCAAAACCAATCTGTACCAATGTCACCAGAAGTGCCCAGCCGATCGGCAGCAGCCAATTGCGCAGCAACGAATCCTGCAGGTACGTGAAGAGATTGACGATCAGCAATGAGAAAATCTGTGACAAACTGACATCAAACGGTTTCTGATACCCGACGTCCATGCCGCCATAGGTTTTCGTCATAAATATGAGCAGCACAAAATATAAAAGGAGCACCAGAATATGCCCATTCAGGTAAAATTTCAGTCGCAGCCGCACCAGAGGATAATAAACGGAAAACCACAGCCATGCATAAATCAGCGTCTGAATCAGGATGCCGGCAAGCGGCATTTCCAGCGCGGCAATGCGCCGCACGGACTGTCGTCGGTTTGTAGTCTGCTTCATCAGTCAAGTTCTTCCTTTGTGATGTAAATCGGGCGGTTCTTCACTTCCAGATAGGTTTTGGACAGATACTGTCCGATCACGCCAAGGCACAGCAGCTGAATGCCGCTCACCATCAGAATGATGCAGACCATGCTCGGCCACCCGCTCGTAGGATCTCCCATCAGAAGTTTCCGGATGATCACGAATACGATCATCAGGAACGCAATGGCACAGAACAGGACGCCGACAAACGCCGCCATGGCAAGCGGCACCGTTGAGTACGCCACGATTCCGTCCATTGCATAGACAAAAAGCTTCCAGAAGGACCACTTGGTCTCTCCGTACTTGCGCTCCACATTCTCAAATTCAATCCAGCGGGTCTTGAAGCCCACCCACTCAAAGATGCCCTTCGAGAAGCGGTTGTACTCCTTCACCGAAAGAATCGCGTCCACAACGCAGCGCTTCATCAGACGGAAATCTCTTGCGCCGTCCACGATTTCTGTCTTGGAGAATTTATTGATCAGCTTGTAAAACTGTCTGGCGAAGAAGGACCGGATCGGCGGCTCTCCCTTCCTTGTCACACGTCTTGTCGCAGCCTGGTCATAGCCGTTCCAGAGATATCCGAACATCTCCGGAAGGAGTGATGGCGGATCCTGAAGGTCCGCATCCATCACAGTCACATAATCGCCCTTGGCATGCTCAAGTCCTGCATACATCGCGGCTTCCTTTCCAAAGTTACGGGAAAAAGAGATCAGATGAACCCTGCCGTCCTTCTTCCTAAGCTCCTTCACCTTCTCCACCGTCCGATCCTTCGAGCCGTCGTCCACATACAGCAGCTCGAATTCCAGATCATGCTCCCGGAAAAAGGACTCGTTCTTCCTAAATTCCTGATAGAAATAATCAATGTTCTCTTCTTCGTTATAACAAGGAACAATTGCAGAAAATAGACTCATTTTTATACCCCGCTTAGGCAAAATCCGCGAATGCGAATTCTCTCTGTCCGTTACAGCTCTTCCGGACCACCGCCGATCTCCAGCGTATAGAAGGACGCCGGGTAGCCGACCTTCTGCCGGTACACGTCACCGAGCTTCTTCTGAAACGTTTCCACAGCCTCATCCTTCACAATGCTCACCGTGCAGCCGCCGAAGCCGCCGCCGGTAATCCGTGAACCAAGAACCCCGGGAATCTTCCATGCCTCCTCTGCCAGAATATCCGCCTCCCTGCAGGAGGTCTCATAGTCGTCACGGAGCGAAACATGAGATTCATTCATCAACTCGCCGAAACGCTTTACGTCACCTGCCTTCAGTACAGCTACCGCCTCGATGGTCCGCTGGTTCTCATAGACTGCGTGTCTGGCCCTGCGGCGGCAGACCTCATCCTCAATGAGGTTCTTGTTCGCCTCATACTCTTCAATGGAAAGATCGCCCAGGGTCTTCACAGAGAGCTTTTTCTGCAGGTCCTTCAAGGCCCGCCCGCACTGCTCCCTTCGGAGGTTATACTCGGAATCCACGAGGCTGTGCTTCTTGTTGGTGTTCGTCACCAGCAGCTTCATACCTGCAAGATTCAGCGGCGCATACTCGAACCGCATGGTGTTGGTATCCAGGAAAATTGCATTGCCTTTCTTCCCCATGGCCGATGCGAACTGATCCATGATGCCGCACTTCATACCGTTGTACTCGTTCTCCGAGTACTGGCCGATGAAGGCAAGCTCCTCATTCGTCAGCTCCGCCTCCATTCCGAAGAAGCTGCGCAGCATCTCTCCCGTCAGCACCTCCAGCGAAGCAGAGGAGGACAGTCCGGACCCATTCGGGATATCTCCATAGATTACCATGTCAAACCCGCTGTCGATCGGATGGCCCTTCTTCCCGAACGCCCATACCACACCCTTCGGATAATTGGTCCATCCCGCCTCTTTGGAAGGCGTAAGATCATCCAACGATGTCTGGATCACGCCGATTTTTGCAAAGTTTGCAGAATAAAAACGCATCACGCGATCATTTCTCTTTCTGGCTGCCGCATAGGTTCCCAGACTGATCGCACAGGGGAACACATGTCCGCCGTTGTAGTCTGTATGTTCTCCGATCAGATTCACGCGCCCCGGTGCAAAGAAAAGACGAACCCCACTGGTATCGCCGAACGCTTCCTCAAATGCCTGTAATACTGTTTCTGTCTGTGTCATTGCCATACCCTCCCAAAGCCGCCTCACGGGCAGTCAGCGCCGCTGCCGTGCAGGCACACTATAACTGAATAATTATACCAAAAAGAGGGGCACTTCGCATCCATTCGCATCTTTATACCACGCAGAAGCTCTGCAGATGAAAAAACAGCAGGCAGTGCCACCTGCACTGCCTGCTGCCTGTTTCTGACTCTTGGATAACTGCTCTTGTCCTTGCTTCTTCCCTTGTTTCCCGGGAAAACAGTCTTATTACTCATCAGGATCCCGCATCACTACGACGCCAACCAGGCCGGGGCCCGTATTCAACGCCAACGTTGCCGTGATTTGTTCTTCAAAGAGAATCTGCTTGTCCACAAGCTTCTCATGATTCTCCAGAAGCTCCTGCATTGCAACCGCTTCCTGGTGCGCATCTCCTTCCTTGATGATCATCCAGGTCTTATGGCCAAGACTGTAGCGGATCACCTCTTCTGCCAGTTTAAGCTTCGCCGTCTTCGATCCGCGAATCTTCGCTACAGTGTAATACGTTCCGCTCTCATCGCAGGAAATGATCGGCTTGATCTTCAATGCTTCACCAATGGTTCCGGCAACCTTCCCAATCCGGCCACCGTGCTGCAGATATTTCAGAGTATCCATATAAAACAGTGCCTTGCTGTCACCGATCTTCTCCGGAAGTCTCCGACAGATCTCTTCAAAGGACTCTCCCTTCTGCAGGCGGGTTGCCGCCCAGATCGCAAAAATGCCGCTCGCCGACGAAATGTTCTTCGTGTCAAAGACAAAAATCTCCAGATCCTCATACTCCGATGCCGCCAGACGGATGGTATTGTATGTACCGGACAGTCCGCTGGAGATCGTGACCGCAATCACCTTCTCATAGCCTTTATCCCTGAGTTCATCGAATTTATCCGTCACCTCTGCCAAGGAGGGCGTGGATGTGGTCGGAATCTCATCCGGAAAGCGCTGATAGATCATCATGGGATTGATATCAACACCATCCTGATAGTCCTTTTCCGGATAGATGACGCGCAGAGGAAGAATTTCAATGTCATACTTGTTCCGGATTCTCTCCGGAAGATCGCAGCCGGAATCGATCAGTACCGCTGTTTTCTGTTCATTCATAGAGGAATGGTCCTTTTCTCATCTGGATCCGTCTGTATCGCATTCTCTCCTCTGCTTGCCGGATTTTCCGGTCAGAGTTCCGCTTGCGGTACAACGTTTCGTTTTCTATGTAGTTTTGAAAACTACTTATTCAGCATACTCTCTGCCGTCTGCTCCGTCAATCAAAATACAAAGGACAATTATAAAAATTCTGTAATCATTTGGCGCATTTGCCACCGAAGTTCCTCCTTCGGTGTTACAGCCGGCAGGTGCTCATCGCATTCAGATCCTTCCTATGCCGAATTGGTACAAATAGTGTAAACTAGAACAGACGCTGTTTCTCCTTCACAATCTCTGTGGCAGAAGACGGCAATGATCTTATTCAGTGTTTCCATAAAAAATGCTCCGGATCACCGGCAGCTGTGCGAGGAAATTGTTATGACCATCTCGGAATACTTAAATTATGACACCAATTCAGCCAAAAGCCTTGTCACGGGCGCACAGGTCCACATCAAAAAGCGCGAGGCACGTGAGTTCAAGGCGGGCGGTGCCTGGATCTATGACAATGAAATAGAACGTGTTACCGGAGAATTTGAAAATGGAGACATCGTATGCGTTCTTGATTTTGACGGATATTTTCTCGGCTACGGTTTTCTGAACATGCATTCCACAATCCGTGTGCGTATGCTCGCCCGCAAGAAAGAAGACATCATCACCCCCGCATTTCTGAAAGCCCGTGTCCGGGCAGCCTGGGATTACCGGAAGGCAGTCATCGACACGTCCTCCTGCCGGATAATTTTCGGCGAGGCAGATTTTCTGCCCGGGTTGACCGTAGATAAATATGAAGATGTCCTCGTCGTGGAATCCCTTGCTCTCGGAGCCGAGAAGCTCAAGGATCTGCTTCTTTCCAGCCTCGTTCAAATCCTGAAGGAGGACGGTATTGCCATCCGCGGAATCTTCGAGCGCAGCGATGCCAAGGTTCGGGAAAAGGAGGGGCTTGCCCGCACGAGCGGCTTTCTCTCCGAGGAATTTGACACCAACGTTCCCATCACAGAAAACGGCGTGAAATACATTGTTGATGTCAAAGACGGACAAAAAACCGGATTTTTCCTGGATCAGAAGGAAAACCGCAAATCCATCTGGCCCATCTGCCGCGGAGCCAGGGTTCTTGACTGCTTCACACACACCGGATCCTTTGGCCTGAATGCCGCTGCCGCTGGTGCTGTGCATGTTACCTCCATTGACGCCTCTGAGCTTGCCATCGCACAGGCACAGGAAAATGCCCGGCTCAACGGGTTTGAAGACCGCATCGACTACGTGGTCGGAGATGTATTTGATTTTCTGCCTTCCAAGCACAGGGAGGGACAAAAATATGATGTTGTCATTCTGGATCCTCCCGCCTTCACCAAATCCCGCAGTTCTGTCAAAGCGGCAATCGGCGGATACCGGGAAATCAACCGTCAGGGCCTTGCACTCGTCCGGGACGGTGGTTTTCTTGCGACCTGCTCCTGCTCCCATTTCATGACGGCAGACCTCTTCCAGCAGGCCATCGCGCAGGCAGCCCATGATGCGCACAAGCGCCTCCGGCAGGTGGAGTTCCGCCAGCAGGGACCGGATCACCCGATTCTGTGGGCGAACGACGCGTCCTATTATCTGAAGTTCTATATCTTCCAGGTTGTGGATGAGAAATAGCACTAACCAGGTCCCTGTCATGAACCAACCGAACCATCTGCTTCCTGCAAAATTGCGGTTTGTATCACTGCTCACGATTCCCCACGCCATCGAAGAGCCGGTCTGTGAAGGAGGACAGTGAGGCGCGGCTTCGCGAGGAGCAGATGGATTTTCATGTGCGAAGTGGATTCACCCGTTCGACCGAGCGCAATCTGTCTGAGTCCAAGACGCGGGTCTTCGTAAGAAGGCCCGAGGACGGACGAGTTTTGTGCGAATCGGACGAAGGGGTGAAGAAACGAAGCGCATAGAAAATCCCTGCGACGAGAACAGCTGCGCAGCACTGTCTCCTTTGCGGGACGGCGACGGAATGTTCAGCACATGTCAATTTATCGTGCTGATGTCTGACAGACCTTGACACAAGATACACAATCTTTATTTCGGAAACGCATAGGCATCTTCAAAATGCCACAGCACATTCGAATCATAGGAATCCGGGAGCTTTTCCCAGCCGTTTTCCGTCTCGATGTACCACAGCTGTTCTCCGTCGTCATATTCCATCCAACCGTAATCGCCGTAATCATCGGAGATTCCCTCCACCCAATACTGCCACTGGGCCGGTGAGACATCTGTATTAAACCAGAAGTATGTACCGGTTTCACTGTCGTAGTAGTTGCCGTCCGAGCCGAGCGGGCAGGACCTTCCGATCGCATCGACGTAGAGCTCTTCCGGCAGCTCCATATCCGCGGGCTCCGCATATTCCGTTCCAGACACATCCTGTGAATCTGTTTCCTGCGCAGTCACTTCCTGCGTCTGCATTCCCACGGATTCTTCTTCCCTCCAGACAGATGCAAATGTCCACGCGAATTTTACGAAGAACAGTACCGCCACGATTCCGATGATAATTCCAGCCAAGGAAGACTTCTTTTTCCCGGATGCCTTCGAAGAAGCCGTCCCGGCTCCTGCTCCGGTCTGTCTTCCTGCTTCGTCCGTCGCCTGCACGGACAGCGGTGCTCCGCAGTTCGGACAGTTCGGCAGTGCCCCGCCCTCCCATTTGATCTTAACGGCAGATCCGCAGTATTCACACTTGCAGACCGTCTGCTCATCCTTGATCAGGACACTGTCGTAATGCTGTCCCTCCTCGTCATAGTATCCCGACGCATAGCTGGTTCCCTCACTTTCCCAGCTGACCGGATAGTATATATAGTCATGGTGATGGCAGGCATAACGCTTCGGATCCGGCCCCTTATAAAAGCGTGGCTGATTTCTTCTGGATCGGTACACCGGCACATAGGTCTGATTGCCGCCGCGGTTTCCGGCTGTCCAGGTTTTTCTCGCCGATGCAGAAAATCCCGAAGAATGACTGGTCTGCGAATGCCTGCTGGCGGAAGAAGCAGAAGAATGCCTCGAAGGCCCTCTGGACGAATGACTCGAAGAGAATCCAGAGGAAGAATGACTCGACGAATGGCTCGAAGACGAGCTGGAAGAGTGGCTCGACGAAGAATGGCTTGAGGAAGAATGACTGCTCGGCATAATATCGTTTCCTTTCTCTCTTGTTCTTTCAATAAATGTGGTCCCTGGCTTCTTAAAGAAGGTCGGCTCTCACGGATTCCCCTGTTCGTTACGGCAGGAAGCACTTTAAAATCTTCCGTACACTTCCCGCTCAGAGGCAAGAAGCGCCTCTTCCTCCTTACGAAACCTCTGAAGAAACGGCGTATCCAGAAGATTCTCCAGCTCCTTCCGTTCCCTGGCGGCATCCTCCGGCGTCATGTTCCAGTATTTCTCCGGAGCGCCTTTCAACCCCAGTTCATCCAGTTCCCTCCGGACGTTCTCATACCTTCTGCAAAAACTCTCGTACCATTTGCTGTCCGGACAATATCCACCGTCCACACCTGAAGGCTTTCTGGACCATGCATTCTCCGCCATCGCAGGAAGCCGCGGGAACAGCTGGAACGCGGCACGCGTCAGGTCCGTCACTCGTTCTGTCCAGAGCGGGCACTCCATTCCCCAGACCTGCTTCTCCTGGTCCTTCAGATAATCCGGAACCGGATCAAACGAGAGAAGCTTCTTCACATCGATGTCCGAATACGCGTAATCCAGATAGCAATAGTCAGTTGTGGACTGAACGATTCTTCCGCCGCGCGATGTGAATTCCTCAATCAGGTCCTTATCACCGAGCCACACCTGAACGGCCACCTTCGGTGAGAGTTTCTCTCCGCGCAGGACATCATTCCAAACCACCGCATGCCGTCCCTTCTGTTCCAGATAATCCGCCATGGTCCGCACCAGCCACTGCTGCAGCGCATTTTCATCTGGAAGACCGAGCTCTTTCATTTTCCTCTGGCACTTCGGACAGCTTCTCCAGTGGGCCTTCACCGCCTCGTCCCCACCAAGATGCAGATACGAATACGGGAACAGATCCATGTATTCATCCAGAATGTCCTTCAGGAAGGATACGGTTTTCTCATTTCCTGCGCACAAGATCTCCTTGAAAATGCCGCCGGTAATCTGAACTCTCTGCTCTTCCGGATCCGTTCCCTCGCAGCTGTATTCCGGATAAGCGGCAAGAAGTGCACTCTCATGCCCCGGAATTTCCAGCTCCGGCACGACATCAATAAATCGATTCGCCGCATAGGCCACAATCTCACGAATATCATCCTGTGTCAAAAATTCATGGGTCTCCTCCGGCTCCGGTATTCTGGTAAAAACAGCCCTTCCTCTTCTTGCCCCGATTTCCGTCAGCTTCGGATATTTGCGAATTTCGATCCGCCAGCCTTGATCATCCACCAGATGCCAATGAAACTTGTTGAGCTTCAGGAGCGCCGCCGCATCCAGAAGGCGTTTGATCTCTTCCTTCTGCAAAAAATGGCGGCTGGAATCCAGCATGAATCCACGGTAGGAAAAACGGGGCGCATCCGTGATTTGCATACAGGGAAGTTCTCCGCCAAACTGATCCTCCAGCTGGCGAAGCGCCTGCTTTCCATAGAAAATGCCCGCAGGTGTTCCCGTAAGCCGGATACCATCCTCCTGGATATCCAGACAATATCCTTCCGGATTTCCCTGCCGCTTCTCCTTCTGAATCTGCACATGATCCCAGCATTTGCACCAGCCGTCTTTCCGGATCACCTCATTCGGATACGGAATCAGCTGTAAAAGCCCGCCGTCCATTCCTTGTCCCCCTCTAAAACAGCTCTTATTCCAGCGTCAGCAGCAATGCCATTTTAAATTTTTGGGTTGCCTTCACCGAATGAAGGCCTCCCTTTGCAAAATGGAAATTCTCTCCCGCCTTGATCGGATGCTCCTTCCCTTCATAGCCGATCACGCCTTCTCCGTCCAGGGCAAAGATGATCGCCTCACCAGGGGCCGCATGCTCCGACAATCCGGTTCCCTCGTCAAAGGCCATAACTACAAATTTCATTTTGTCATTATGTACCACGTCCATATTGACAATTCTTCCATCCGCATAGGGAACCAGCTCTGCCAGCTTAAAAACCTCTCCTGCCTTGATTGCGTCATTCATCGTATCCTTCCTCCTGATTGTGATTTCTGTATAAACCGCGCCTTCTTCCGTCCGCATTCCCATCGGAGTTCCCAAAAGCGTAAGCACACATTCGCCAGCATGCAGCATCCTGCTAAAGCCATCTGCTCCGTAAACCTCCAGGCTACCCTCTGCAACGATCAACAGCTTGTAATAAGGATAAATCTCTGCGCTGATGTCCGTACCCCTTGCCAGAGAAAAATAGGTAATATCATTCGCCCCGCTGTGTATGCATTTGGAAATCGTACAGCCAGGGGCAGACGGATTGTCCTTTGCGATAGAAAAAACCGTTCCAACTTTTTCCTTCATCTTAGCTCCTCCCTTCAAAATACACTAGCACATAAAAGCCAAAGGAAACAGCACTTCATTTTCATCATAAGCACCACTTCTCTTGAAGGCAACAAACGTATCAAAATAAATTTCAAAGGCGGCAATCTCTCTTCTGATGCAGGCCTTCTTCTGATCAGAGAA
>CALEFO010000019.1 GCA_937877165.1 uncultured Lachnospiraceae bacterium
GTACCAGTATGTGCACAGTATTGGATAAGGTTGAGAATAAGGGCAGAGAAGAAGGCCTTGCACAGGGTAAGCTGGAAGGAATGATACAGGTTTATTACACTAAGTTGCATTATTCTGCGGATCAGATAGCCAGCGAACTTGGGGTTCCGGTGGGCCAGATTCGGAAAATCATTCGTAAGATTGCAAAGTGAGCGTTTCAATTGCAATACAGCTAAAAGTATCTGTATAAGGGACATGACAAAATGCAAGGGCTCGGGGAGCACTTCGCGTGCTTCGTTTTTCGGTGGCAGCATGAGTGGTGAGATGCTATGATAATGGCAAGCGAACCACATGACTTTTATTTCATTCGGTTCTGCAAGGCATGAGGCAATATCGCTTCATGCCTCGTTTTTATTTTCAGGAGGAAAATACGCGCGATGGGGAAAAAGTCGACCAGAGAGAATAAAAACGCGTATCAGCTGGCGCGTGAAGATGCCGGAATGACACGTGAAGAAGCCAGCGAGGCACTGCAGTTCATCTCTGACAGTAGAATAGAGAAGTTTGAGAGCGGGAAGTCACCGGTTCAGCCGGATGAGGTCCTTGCCATGGCAAAGGCCTATAAGAAACCGGAGCTGTGCAATTATTATTGTTCTCACGAATGTCCGATCGGTCAGCAATCTGTCCCGGAAATCAAGGTAAAGGATCTTGCGCAGATTGTATTGAAGACCCTGTCGAGCATCAATAACCTGGAAAAGGCGAAGGACCGGTTTATCGAGATCACAGAGGACGGAGAGATCTCGGACGATGAACTCGTGGATTTCGTGAAGATTGAGAACGGGATAGGGCAGATTGCAATGGCGGCGAATGAACTGTCTCTGTGGGTCAGCACGACCGTTACATCTGGGAAAATGGATGAGAGCCGCTTGGAGGCTGTCAGAAAGTCCCTGGGAACGGGAGGAGAGTAACGTAATTTGCAGAAACGGAAAAATAGCAGGTCATTTTTCTTCAATTCAGACATGTATTCTACGGGCAGGGACGCATAGAATGACTTATAAAGTTGATGGATGGATTTGAAAAATTCTGTTTCAAGTCCGGCTTTTAGAAGGAGAGAAAATATTATGTTAATAAGCATGTTAATTGTCATTATACTAATGGTTGCATTGTTCAAGGTAACCGGATTTATCTTCCACATTGCAGGGAAACTGCTCGGTGGCATACTCGGAATCATCGGGTGGCTGATCCTCGGCGGAATCGCCGTAACTATCTTCGGACTTGCCTTATTCGTGGTACCGATCATCCTGATTGTCGGAATCGTGGCGTTAGTTGTGGCGGCAGTATTGTAGAATATGTGGTTAAAATGGGGGGTTTCATGAAAAAAGAAAAACTTTTTGTTATGACTATGGTAAGTTTGTTTGCATCAATTGCTATTTGTTACATGGCCTCTACGATCGTAACTAATGCATCTGTGAAAAAGATAGAAGTCAGTGGGAAAGTTTATGTGCTGTCCGGGAGCAAAAATAGTTTTTCAATAGAAAATCAGAATTCTATTACAAGTGCGAAGAACAATACGTATGGTAAATTCATGCTTTCCGGAAATATAAAGGAAAATGGAGTGAATCACGGAGTACCCTCGTATGATGCGCAGGGAAAAATTGATGAGTTAGGAAAAGACACGTCGGAAATAGATTTTCTGTATGCATCGGATAAGCTGTCTAATGCTGATAACGGATATGAATGGAAAATGGTATCAGACGATTCCAAGCAAATTGATGGTATTGATTTGGGAGGTAAAGCTGGAATGGGATGCATCGTTGTCCAAAGTTCTTTCGATCAAGAACATTGGATGATAAATAGTATAAAGACGGATGCATTTAAAGATACGGTAGATCATGCAGAAAACCCTTTGTATACAACAGTACTTAATCAACTTATAAATGGTTGCTATTATAGGGTTACTGTCGGATATCAAACCAGAAGAAAAACAGGAGAATCAAAGTTTGGAGGTGTGAAGCTAAAAGATAATTATGAATTTTGCGAACATATAGAAAGATATGAATTCTTTATTGTAAATACGGAGGAAAATGAAAAGGCTGCCAGCAAGGATGATACACCAATCTTTAGGATTACCTCAGAACCTGTGAATGCGGGGGTGAATAATGAATATTCTGCCAAAAAGGAAATAGACGGAAATGATAAAAAGAGGGGGTGCAAAATAGGGGAGTTTTATATCAATGGATATTCAGGTCATCCGCATTACAGAAATGATGATGAAAGCAAAAAAGAAAACCCTATTTTTTTGAAAAATGTTGGGGATAAAGTAACATTATGGTTTAGTCTTTCTTCAAAGGATATTAATGCGTTGAATGGAGACTCATATTATAAAATTCATGCTGATGAAAAAGGAGCAGACCGGGATTTGGATGTTCCTGCACAGAATTTTAAAAGGGGCGCACTGATCATCCGTTTCAAAGACTATGAAAACAATACGCATACGCAGGTATATACGGACTATCTTGCAGCTGCATCAACAACGACGGCAGATACTAAAGTTCAACTTTTTGAAGAAGGAGACTATGAAGTCGCTCTTGATTATGAAATAGAAGACAGCTCTCCTCTCGCATGGAAAATTCCAAAGCCAGCACAATATAATGCGTATCGGATTTATTTTAAATTTTCAATACGGAATGCTAATTGTATATTTTATCCAATTGATCTAAAAACTGGAAATGATCTAAAGGTTCCATATACAGAAAATGGATTCCGATTGGATTTGGCAAAATCCAAGTATCTTGATATAAATGTCCAGAGAGAAGAATTTGTATCAGGAGGACTTGATATTCGGGAAAATCATACAGCTGATGATCAGGATGAATTTTCAGAAGAAGGAATTTATGTCATTAAAGTACGAAATGAAGTTACTGGGGAAGAAATCAAAAAAACAATGTATATTGGATCGAATAACCTATTAAAGGCATACGCGAGATATGGAAAGGATAATGATGATGGAGAATATACAATTAGGGATTTGCTTTCTATGAAGGAAGATGGATATATTTTTGGCGACGATGGTTCTATAACAGCTCCAGAACCTAAGAGCATGGAGAAATCTTCTGTATCAAAAAATATAGTTGACAATAATGAGATTATACAAAACAAAACTTCTAATTCTATAAAATCCGAAAGTATAGATAAACCGGCGGATGAATCGGGAATGTCGATTCCATCAACAAATGACAGCGTGAAGACCGAATCGGCTAAAACCCCTATGGCACCAGTTAAAAAAGAAATTCTGGTAACTATAGTAATTGTGATTGTTGTAATTGGATGTGTGACTTTATTGAGGAGTAAAAAGCGTAGAAAAGATAATGATAGTAATTCGGAGGCATAAAGTGAAAAGAATTATTGCATTAGTTGCTTCTTTATCATTGCTTCTTACGTCTTGTGCTTCAAATCAACAGGTCGTAGTAAACAAAGATGAAGTCTCTGGATATTCTGGATGTCTCGATGAAGAAAAAAAGGATGATGCGAATGGGCAGTGGGAAGAAAATGCTCCGGCAGATATTACAACCGAATCAATAAGCGTGGATTCAGAGGATGCAGTTGATTCTCAGAATATTGCAGATCAGGAAATGGCTGTAGAGAATCTGGATCTAAGTGATGAAAGACTTCATCAGTATTTGGAAGATAAAATATATCAGGAGTTACTTGATAGCTTTGACGACGATGAATATGCCATAGATGATATTGAAACTGTTTATTATTCAAAGGAATATATCGAAAATCTTTCATACAATTCTCAAGAAAATGTATACTTTGGATTTACGCAGAGCGATTTGGACACACAGTTCTCGGGAGAAAAGTATGTATTTACACTCGCAGATGATGGAACAACAGCTGTAGAACAGATTGAATCTTATGAAGATCATTCTGCGGAAGAAATCCTGAAAAATGTAGCAATTGGATCTGGTGTAATCCTGGTATGCGTGACTGTTTCTGTTGTTACCGGAGGTGCCGCTCCGGCTGTAAGTATGATATTTGCGGTCGGTGCCAAAACTGGTGCAGTAATGGCGCTTTCTGGAGGAGCTATAGGAGGGATCTCGGCCGGAATTGTTAAAGGATATCAGACGGGGAACTTCTCTGATGTGATGCAAGCCGCCGCTACAGGTGCAAGTGATGGATTCAAGTGGGGAGCAATATCGGGAGTCATTTCTGGTGGTGCTTCCGAGGTATGGGGGCTTCGCGCAGCTACAAAGGGTGGTTTAAAAATAAATGAGGTAGCTCTTATCCAGAAAGATTCTCATTATCCGTTGAGTCTGATTCAAAAATTTCACAGTATGAAGGAGTATGAAGTTTTTAAGGATGCCGGATTGAAGACAATGATGGTTGACGGAAAGACAGCACTCGTTCAGTCGATTGATCTCAATTATGTAGATGAAGCTACTGGAAAAACAAACCTTCAATTAATGCAACAAGGAAATGCACCTATTGATCCAGTGACCGAAAAACCGTATGAGTTACATCATATCGGACAGCAGAAGGATTCTCCGCTAGCCGTACTTACATGGGAGCAGCATAGAGGAAAGGGAAACATGAAAGTTCTTCATGAATTTTTGGACAGGGTAGGAACGGAAAATCCTTCCAGTTTGTCAGGATGGGGGAGTCAGAAGGCGGATTTCTGGATGGATATGGCAAAACAGTTAGCAGGAGGTTGAAGATTATGAATGAGTGGCTCTTGAAAATGAAGCAATTACCGATGTTTTTTTCAAAAGGACCGGTCGACGAGAGTGCAATAAAAGAATCAGAAAAAGAAATAGGAATGACTTTTGCACCAGAATATCATGAATATGTTAAGGCCTATGGTTTTGTAACGTATTTGGGGCATGAACTGACCGGAATATGTAAAGCTGCAAGGCTGAATGTTGCAGCAGTCACATTGGAAGAGAGGGAAAATCATCCTGCTGTATTAAAAAATGTCTATGTTATTGAGCAGACACATATTGATGATATTATTATTTGGCAGGATGGTTCTGGGAGGGTTTATCAAACTGAAGGACAGAACAAACTGAAAAAAATTGCTGATTCGCTAAAAGAATACTTGAAAATTTAATATTTTGAAAAGGCAAAACACCTTAGTGAATCTCTGCGCTGAGACTTGCAATCTATTACGATCTTCGCCAGATGGCTTTTTGAAATTGCCGGCGGAGGAAAGTCAGAAGAATGGGATGCGATTTCTGAGAGTACAGCAGAAGTTCTTGGCGAAGATCACACTCGAAATTGCCCGATGGCAATTTCTATTGTTCAGAGAGTAGCTGATAGCTGCTTTGCAGAAGCGTTTGAGCCTTAGAACTCCCCTGCACGAACAATATGAGCATACTGCAATTTTCAACGATGGCTTGAAAAATCAAGAGAAACCTCATATAACATTGATTGAGAAGGCCTTAATGGGCGGAAAATTTCAATGAAATGGAGCGGGGATTATGGAAATTAAGCGTGACAGTTACCTGCAGCAGTTGATTTCATATCGTTTTGACGGCTTGGTGAAGGTAATTACCGGTATCAGAAGATGCGGAAAATCTTATCTTCTTAAAAAGATATACCGGGATTACTTAATCCAGAACGGCGTAAAAGAAGAACAGATCATTGCGATAGAGCTTGACCTTGTGAAAGATATTAAATATCGTAATCCTCTCATTCTCTCATCTTATGTAAGAGAAAAAGTGGAAAAAAGCAAAGAAGAGTATTATCTTTTCGTTGATGAAATTCAAATGTCTGATGAGGCGTCCAATCCATATAATCCGGACGGCAGGAAAATTACTTTTTATGATGCTCTTAATGACTTGAGAAGTTTGTCCAATTTAGATGTCTATGTAACCGGAAGCAATTCAAAAATGCTTTCCAGTGATATCCTTACTGAATTCAGAGGACGAAGCGATGAAATAAGAGTGCATCCGCTTAGCTTTGCGGAATATTACTCTGCTGTCGGTGGAGATAAAAACGAAGCATTTGATGAATACGCATTCTATGGCGGCATGCCGCTTATCCTGTCAAGACCTGATGATGCCTCTAAGATGAATTATTTGAAAGCGCTTTTCTCAGAAGTGTATATTAAAGATATTGTTGAACGCAAGAAAATTGAAAAACAAGATGTACTGGAGCAAATTTTAGACTTGCTTTGTTCGTCGGTAGGTTCATTAACAAATCCAACTAAAATTGCACATACTTTGAAGTCGAAACAAGGGGACAGTGTGTCTGCCAATACGATTCGGGCATACATCGGACATTTGGAAGATGCGTTCCTTTTTTCAGAAAGCAAGCGATATGACATAAAAGGGAAATCCTATTTTGACTCGCCCAGTAAATATTACTGCGAGGATATTGGACTTAGAAATGCGAGAATAGGTTTTCGTCAGCAGGAAATGACACACATCATGGAGAACATCATATACAATGAGTTAAATATCCGGCAGTTTTCTGTGGATGTTGGTGTTGTTTATGCAAGGACACTCAGTGAAAAGGGAAATTCGGTTCGTACGCCAAGAGAAATTGATTTTGTCGTAAATTCTGGAGGGAAACGGACCTATATTCAGTCGGCATATGCGATGTCTGCTGATGAAAAAGCAGAGACAGAACTCAGACCGTTCATGCTTACAGGAGATTCTTTTCCTAAAATTGTAGTAAGGAAAGATATTGGAAAGCGCTGGTACGATGATCATGGTATTTTGAATATCAATGTGATTGATTTTCTTTTGGATAAGAAACTTATCTAAAAGGATCCTTATGAGAAATGCATGGATTGGGCCGGCTTCATTGCGGGACATTCTTATTGACGCGAATCCCTGCGACGAGAACAGCCGCGGAGCACGGCCTCCATCACGGACCGACGACAAGGGCTTCGAAAAGGGTGGAGCCGGCATAGAAATTCTGCTGGGGGGGAGCAATGCTTTGCAGCCCTCTGGAATTTTCCGAATTGTTAAAAAACTATCATATTTTTACCTTGCACGGCCTATTTCGGAACGATATAATGTAAACGCTTTCAATTGGAGAGAGTGCGCTCAGGCATTCCCGGAAAGCGGCGATTTTTATAGTCGCAGGATGATAGAAATGTACATGATTTTTCATGAGGAGGACAGAGAAGATGTCGTTTATTGACGGTATTAAGGAACGCGCCAAAAAGGATGTAAAGACCATCGTACTGCCGGAGGCGGAGGACGAACGCACCATTCGCGCCGCAGCAGAGATCCTGAGCAAGAAGATTGCGAAGCTGATTCTTCTGGGTAACCCGGACAAGATTTACGCAGATGCCAAGGAGTATGGTGTGCACGTCAGTGATGCGACCATCGTGGATCCTCAGAACTGCGGAGAGAAGCTGGACGAGTATACCAATCTCCTGTATGAGCTTCGCAAGAAGAAGGGAATGACCCCGGAGAAGGCAAGAGAGACTATCCTGTCCGATTACACGACCTTCGGCGTTCTGATGGTCAAGAACAACGAGGCAGACGGCCTGGTGTCCGGTGCCTGCCATTCCACTGCGAACACTCTTCGCCCGGCACTTCAGATCCTCCGCACCGCTCCGGATGCCAAGGAGGTTTCCGGCTTCTTCATTCTGGATGTTCCGAACTGCGTTTACGGCCACAACGGAACCTTTATTTTCGCAGATTCCGGTCTGAACCAGGATCCGACCTCCGAGCAGCTTGCAGACATCGCAAACGCATCTGCAAAGAGCTATCAGCAGCTGATTGCCGATGATCCGAAGGTTGCCTTCATTTCTCACTCCACAAAGGGCTCTGCCAAGCACCCTCTGGTCGACAAGGTCGTTGAGGCGGTCCGCATCGCACATGAGCAGTATCCGGATCTTGTCTGCGACGGCGAGCTTCAGGCAGATGCCGCAATCGTTCCTGAGGTGGCAGCCTCCAAGGCGCCCGGAAGCAATGTTGCCGGTCACGCCAACATTCTGATTTTCCCGAATCTGGACTGCGGCAACAATGCATATAAGCTGGTGCAGCGCCTTGCCAAGGCTGACGCATATGGCCCGATGCTGCAGGGCATCGCAAAGCCGGTCAACGATCTGTCCCGCGGATGCTTCTGGCAGGATATCGTCGGTGTCGTTGCACTGACGGCGGTTCAGGCACAGGATCAGCAGTAAAAATCAGAAAGGAACAGTCATGAATATTCTTGTTATCAATTGCGGAAGCTCTTCTTTGAAATTTCAGGTTATTGATACGGAGACCAGCGAGTGCATCGCCAAGGGTCTCTGCGAGCGAATCGGCATTGACGGTGTGATCACCTATGAGAATCTGCGCGTCAAGAGCGGAAAGATTAAGACCGAGACGCAGATCGAGGATCACAAGAAGGCAATCAGCCTGGTTCTGGATGCTCTGACTGATGCCGGTACCGGAGTAATCAAGTCTCTGAAGGAGATCGGAGCTGTCGGACACCGCATCGTACACGGCGGAGAGAAGTTCACCAAGTCGGTCATTATTGATGAGGATGTCATTGAGGCAATTCGCGAGGTTTCGGATCTGGCGCCTCTTCACAATCCGGCTAACCTGACCGGTATTCTTGCATGCCGCGCCCTGATGCCGGATACGCCGATGGTCGCCGTTTTTGACACTGCGTTCCATCAGACGATGCCTGCCAAGGCATATATGTATGCAATTCCGTGGAAGTACTATGATGAGTACAAGATCCGCCGCTATGGCTTCCATGGTACCTCCCACTCCTATGTATCCAAGGAAGTTGCCAAGTACCTTGGCAAGAAGCCGGAGGAGCTGAAGACCATCGTCTGCCACCTCGGCAACGGTGCTTCCGTATCTGCAGTTGAGTACGGCAAGTGCGTGGATACCTCCATGGGCCTGACTCCGCTGGAAGGCCTGATCATGGGAACCCGTTCCGGAGATCTGGATCCCGCCGTTGTGGATTACATTGCTGGCAAGGAAGGAATCAGCGCCTATGAAGTAGATCAGATCCTGAATAAGGAATCCGGCGTTTACGCTCTTTCCGGAAACCTTTCTTCGGACTTCCGTGACCTCTGGAAGGCAAGACACGAAGGCAACAGGAAGGCTGAGCTTGCCCTGGAGGCATGGGCTTACCGAGTGGCGAAATACGTCGGTGCTTATGTCGCAGCCATGAACGGCGTGGATGTCATCTGCTTCACCGCCGGTGTCGGCGAGAACGACTGGGAGGCAAGAGCGCTGGTTTATCATTACCTGGGCTATCTCGGCATTGAGTTTGACGAGGAGAAGAATGCTGCCACCAGAGGAGAGATCGCGGAGATCTCGAAGCCGGGATCAAAGGTGAAGGTTATGGTATTCCCGACCAACGAGGAGCTTGCCATTGCCAAGGAGACCTACGCACTGGTTACGGAGTAAGCAGAAGAGACACACCGGAATCCGACCTTGTGCGGGGCTTTGCGGAACAGACAACAAGAAAGTGCTTGACAACAATCCGGCACAACCCTATAATCTGTTTTGCGTGTTTGAAGAATTACGAAGAGTAAGGAGGTGGTACTGATGTCAATTTGCCCTAAGAACAAATCTTCCAGAAGCCACAGAGATAAGAGAAGAGCTAACTGGAAAATGTCGGCTCCGACTCTTGTTAAGTGCAGCAAGTGCGGCGCATTAATGATGCCTCACAGAGTCTGCAAGAACTGCGGTTCTTACAATAAGAAAGAGATCATTAAGACAGAGGATTGATGTTTGTACATCGAAACTTCGACCCGGTACGGCGCAGGCTGTACCGGGTTTTTCTTGTCTTGTTGCAAACTGAGGGTATCTTTTGTATCATAGTCATTTGTGAGGGTGGCGTTTGTCTGCAAAAGGCCTCACGAAGAAATGAAAAGGCTGGTGAATATGGCAGAGTATGTAAGAGTGGCAGTGGATGCCATGGGCGGCGACAACGCCCCTTCGGAAATCGTAAAGGGTGCAGTGGATGCGGCAACTGCAAACGAACAGGTGAGAATCCTGCTCCTCGGGGATGAGAAGGCCGTTCAGACGGAGCTTTCGAAATACACGTATCCGAAGGATCGGGTGGAGATCATTCCCACGACGGAGGTCATTGAGATGGCGGAGCCGCCGGTGAATGCCATCCGGACGAAGAAGGATTCTTCGATTGTGCGCGGGATGAAGATGGTGCATGAGGGGGAGGCAGATGCCTTTGTGACCGCAGGCTCCACGGGCGCTACACTGGTCGGCGGACAGATCATCGTCGGCAGAATCAAGGGAATCGAGAGACCGCCGCTTGCGCCGCTTATGCCGACCGCGAAGGGGCCGGTCCTTCTGATTGACTGCGGCGCAAACGTAGATGCAAGAGCGTCCCAGCTGGTGCAGTTCGCACAGATGGGCTCCATCTACATGGAGAATGTCATCGGCATCCGGAATCCGAGAGTCGCGCTGTTCAACATCGGAGCGGAGGAGGAGAAGGGAAATGCCCTGGTCAAGGAGACGTATCCTCTTCTGAAGGAACTGGATGACATCAACTTCGTCGGAAACATTGAAGCAAGAGACATTCCGGCCGGCGCGGCGGACGTGGTCGTGTGCGATGCGTTTACGGGAAATGCGATTTTGAAGATGTATGAGGGAGTGGCTTCGACGCTCCTTGGAGAGATCAAGAAAGCTCTGATGTCGAGCCTTGCGGGCAAGATCGGCGGGCTTCTCATCAAGCCGTCTCTGAAATCCGTGCTGAAGAAGTTTAGCGTCAGTTCCTATGGCGGAGCGCCGCTTCTGGGGCTACGCGGACTCGTGGTGAAGACGCATGGCAACTCGAAGGCAGTTGAAATTCAGCATTCCATTGAGCAGTGTGTGACGTTCCAGAAGGCAGGCATCAATGACCAGTTCAAGGACAGGATGCATCTCGTGGATCGGACCGTGAAGAAGGAAGAGTCCGCATCCTGAAATATATTATTTTTTTAAGAGGGGATTGAATCATGAACGAAGATATGAAGAAACTGAAATCCATTATCGCAGATGTACTGAACGTTGATCCGGATGAAATCACACCGGATACGACTTTCACGGATGACCTCGGGGCAGATTCTCTGGATCTGTATCAGATTCTGATGGGCATTGAGGAAGAGTACGGCATTACAGTTCCGCAGGAGCAGACCGAGAACATCACGACGGTTGCAGAGGCACTGGAGCTAATCCGCAAGGCAACCGGCGAGGCAGACTGACAAGACGTTAGGGGACGAAGAAACAGCAGCATCGTTGCTGACGCAACGGCTGCCACGTTCGGCAAAACGCCTTTGCGGATTTTGCCTCAGCGAGGTATAAGAATGACGGAATCGGAAAGACCGGATACCGGAGAACT
>CALEFO010000020.1 GCA_937877165.1 uncultured Lachnospiraceae bacterium
CCGTGCTCCCGCTCTCTATGTACCGGGATCTTCCAATGAAGAGCTTCGATTCCATTTCCGAGCTTATTGAGAATTACTACCGGGAGAAGAACGCACTGACCCGCATCCGTCAGAAATCCGCGGACCTTCGCAAAATCGTCCAGACCATTCTGGAGCGTGACCTGCACAAATATGACCTTCAGTCCCGCCAGATGAAGGACACGGACAAGCGGGAGAAATACCGGGTCTACGGCGAGCTTCTGAATACCTACGGCTACACCATCCCGGAGGGAGCCTCCAGCGCCGAGCTTGACAACTACTACACCGGTGAGAAGATCACCGTCCCGCTGGATCCTTCGAAGACGCCTCTGGAGAATGCCAAACGCTATTTTGACCGCTATACGAAGCTCAAAAGGACCCGGGAAGCGCTGGAGACGCTGATGAAGGAGGGCAAGGCCGAAATTGATCAGCTGGAAAACATCCGTGAGGCCTTAAACCTCTCCGTGACAGAGGGGGATCTTGCCCAGATCCGGACCGAGATGGAGGCGTCCGGATTCGTGCGCCGTCATATGGAAAAGGGAAAGGGCGGCCGCAAGGGCCCTGCAAAGATCCCGGAGGCACAGCCGCTTCACTTCCGTTCGAGCGACGGCTACGACATCTTCGTCGGCAAGAACAACACCCAGAACGACGAGCTCACCTTCCATCTGGCGAAGCCGACGGACATCTGGTTCCACGCCAATGACATTCCAGGCTCCCACGTCATTCTCCGGACGGAAGGAACGCCGTTCGAGCAGGTTCCAGACCGTGCCTTTGAGGAAGCGGCCCGCCTCGCCGCCTACTATTCCAAGGGCAGGGATGCCGGACGGGTCGAGGTGGACTACCTGGAGAAGAAGAACGTCAAAAAGCCTTCCGGCGCCCGCCCCGGCTTTGTCATCTACCACACCAACTACTCCATCCTCGCGGATGCCGACAAAAAAGGACTGCAGGAGATCACCTGATCCCCTGCAGTCTCCTTTTGTCCGGCGTTTTCGGGCCCGTTTTTCTGATTTCCATCCATCCGTCTGTCACATCACATCCCTCGGCAGCCAGTGAAGCTTCTCCAGTATCCGCACAAGCTTGCTTCCCTTCGGCATGGAAAGGAGCGTCTCTCTCGTCAGGGTCTTCGACCGCACCAACGTGTAGCTGTAGGTCACAACCGCCACAAGAAGAGCTGCGGCAGCCGCCGCAAGATTGCGGAAATAGAAGCCCTTCGGCAGCCCCGCAAGAGGCGCCGCCAGCGCATAGACAAGATCATAGACGATCCTCGCCGCAATCCCCATCAGCACCGCGCAGACAAGAGGCTGCACGTAGTGAAGCCGGATGTCCTGCCGGATCTTCAGATATTTCCGAAGATAATACTGGTTCACCACGAAGATCATGACGGAATACAGAATGCTGACAATGACCAGCGCCCGCACATCCAGATCCGTGAAAAGAAGGAGGACGACAAGGACAATGGTCTGCACCACGAGTGCAATTCCCGCCGATACCAACGGCAGGTTCATCCGTCCGATGGACTGAAGCGCCGCATTCGTGATCGTGGAAATCGAGTAGAAAACAACCGTCACCGCAAGAAGAGACAAAAGCGACGAGGCCAGCTCCAGCGACTCCATCTGCGGGAACATCAGCATCGTGATCGGCCTCGCCAGAACGGCAAGTCCTACGGCGGATGGAATGGCAATCAGGGAGGTCGCGCGAATCGCATTGCCCACCTGGCGTCTTGCTCCCTCCTCGTCGCACCTTGCATGCGCCGCGGAGATTCCCGGATTGATCGCCGAGCTCACCGCCGTTGCAATGGAAATCGGAATGTTCGAGATGACAACCGCCTTGTTGGAGAAGATTCCATACAGCGTCGTCGTTGCAGTCTGCCCCGCATCCTTCAGATGAATCAGTACCCGCATATAAATCGTCTGGTTCAGTGAGGTGGTCAGATTCATAATGACACCGCTCAGCATGAACGGCGTGATGACCAGAATGGTTTCCTTAAAGAAGGTCCGGTATTGTTCCTTCTTCCCGGAGGTGTCGGAAAGAATCTTCGCCTTTGCTTCCTTCTGGCCTCTCTGGAAGCAGTACAGCATGAAAATCAGAGCAATCAGAACTCCCGCTCCCGTTCCGAGTGCCGATCCCATGGCGCCGAGCTGTGCGCGTCTCGTCGGGTCGTTTCCCGTCACCGTGCGCATGAGGAGCCAGGCTGCGGCAATGCTGACCACCGCGTTCGCGAGCTGCTCCAGAATCTGGGAAACGCTGGTCTGCACCATGCTGCCCCTTGCCTGGAAGTAGCCTCGCATGGAGCCGAGGATTCCGAACAGGAACACCGTCGGCGCAAAGACCTGAAGAACGCAGACCGCGACCTCCGGAACCAGGAACCGCGCACCGAAGAACAAAAGTGCGCTTCCGACGACACCGACCAGAAGCCCGTACATCAGGGCGCAGCGGAAAACTCTTCTCGCATTCCGGTACTCTCCGACGGCCAGCTTCTGCGCCATCAGCTTGGAAATCGCCGATGGCATGCTGTACGAGGATACCATCAGAATGATCGTATAAATGTTATAGGCGGTTCCGTAATATCCGTTTCCCTCGTCCCCGATGATCGCCGTCAGCGGAGCGCGGTACAGGAGCCCGATCACGCGGACGATCATGCTGGCCATCGCAAGGATCCCCGCCTGAACCAGAACTCCCGAGCTCTTCTTCTCTTCTGCCATATTTGCCGAATTTTCCCTTGTCGTCGAAAGATTAGCCGATCAGCCAGTCATACATCTGCTGATACTGCCCTGCTGAAACCTTCCATGAGAAATCCGCCGCCATCGCGCGGTCCACCATGTGGTTCCAGTCCCGCTTCTTGTCATAAAAAATCTTCTCTGCATACCGGACGGCATGCATCATTTCATGTGCATTATAATTCGTAAAAGTGAAGCCCGTTCCGGTCTGCTCATACTCGTTGTAGGGCTCCACGGTGTCCTTCAGGCCGCCGGTCTCACGAACAATCGGAAGCGTGCCGTAGCGAAGAGCCATCAGCTGGCTCAGTCCGCAGGGCTCGAACAGAGACGGCATCAGGAACGCATCGCTGGCCGCATAGATCTTATGCGACAGATCCTCCGAATAGTAGATGTTCGCCGAAAGCTTCTGCGGGTACTTCTCATCAAAATAGCGGAACATGTTCTCATACCGCTCCTCGCCAGTACCCAGCACCACGACCTGCAGTGCATCCTGTGAGAGCATCTCCTCCATTACATACGCAATGAGATCGAAGCCCTTCTGATCCGTCAGCCGGGAGACAATGCCGATCATAAAGCACTTGTCGTCCTCCGCAAGGCCAAGCTCCCTCTGAAGATCCGCCTTGTTCTGCTTCTTCACCCGGCGCCAGTTGCCCGCATCATAAGGGTGCGGAATCCGGCTGTCCGTCTTCGGATTGAAGACATCGTAGTCGATGCCGTTCAGAATGCCGCGAAGATCATGCGACCTTGCGTTCAAAATGCCGTCCAGTCCCTCGCCGTAGTACTGACTCTTGATCTCCTCCGCATAGGTCGGACTCACCGTAGTCACAGCATCCGCATAGACGATACCACCCTTCAGAAGATTGGCATCCTTATAGGCTTCCAGCTTGTCCGGCGTAAAATAATAGCCCGACAGTCCGGTGATATTCTCCACATCCTGCACGTTCCATCTTCCCTGGAACCGGAGATTGTGAATCGTCATGACGGTCTTGATCCCGCGGTAGAACTCATTCTCCTGGAAGCGCTCCTTCAGATAAACAGGGATCAATCCTGTCTGCCAGTCGTGACAATGGATCAGATCCGGCCGAAATCCGATGGTCGGCAGAGCGGAAAGAACCGCCTTGGAGAAAAACGCATAGCGCTTGATCTCGAACAGCGCATCATCGGTGTAAACCGTTCCGGTATTGAACAGATCCTCATTATCAATGAAATAATAGGTGACGCCGTCCACCTGTGCCCTCAGAATGCCGACATACATGCTCTTCCAGTCGAAATCCATGTAGAAGCTTGTGACATACTGCATCTTGTCCTTCATTTCCTGCTTCATGCAGGAATACTTCGGAAGGATCACGCGAACGTCGTAAAATTCCTTGTCGATTTCCTTCGGCAGTGATCCTACCACATCGGCAAGTCCGCCGGTCTTGATAAAAGGTACTCCCTCGGAAGCGGCAAAAAGAATATTTCTCATAGATAACTCCCCCTGTCCGTAAACGCTGCTCTGTTCCCCTCTGCAGCCGTTTACATTTACTGTTTGCATCACGAATTCGCCGGCCTTTTCGAAGGTTTCACAAAACCAGTCTAAGCCTCGCCGGGCGATTCCATCTGTTTCATTATACCCCATGCCGGGCGCCCCTCACAACCACAAGAAAACGGAGCGGTGATTTCTCACCGCTCCGTTTCGTGTCACTTGTCTGCAGGACATCACTGTCCCTTGTTTCTTCGTTCGTCAGAACCTGCAATCACTTGGCGTAATCCGTCACTCTCGATTCACGGATCACATTGACCTTGATCTGGCCCGGATATTCCAGTTCGTCTTCGATCTTCTTGGAAATATCATGTGCCAGCAATACCATATCGGTATCGTTGATCTTCTCAGGAACTACCATAACACGAACTTCTCTGCCTGCCTGGATGGCATAAGAATTGCTAACCCCTTTAAAGCTGTTGGTGATTTCTTCAAGCTGTTTCAGTCTGGTGGTATACGTCTCCAGCGTCTCGCGTCTTGCGCCCGGTCTTGCCGCGGAAATGGTATCTGCCGCCTGCACAATGCAGGCGATCAGGCTCGTAGGCTCCACATCGCCATGGTGGGATTCCACGGTGTTGATAACAATCGGAGACTCCTTATACTTGCGGCACAATTCCGCGCCGAGCTGTACATGAGAGCCTTCCATCTCATGATCCACTGCCTTGCCGATATCATGAAGGAGACCTGCACGCTTTGCCATGCGGACGTCCAGTCCAAGTTCCCCGGCGAGAATGCCGGACAGCTGGGCAACTTCTATGCTGTGTTTGAGCACGTTCTGGCCGTAGCTGGTACGATACCGGAGCTTTCCAAGGAGACGGATGAGCTCATGATGGAGACCGTGTACGCCGACTTCCAGCGTAGCCGCTTCTCCCTCTTCCTTGATGACGGACTCAACTTCCTTCTTGGCCTTCTCAACCATCTCTTCGATTCTTGCCGGATGGATTCTTCCGTCAACGATCAGCTTCTCCAGAGCAATTCTGGCAACCTCTCTTCGAATCGGATCGAATCCGGAGATAACCACCGCTTCCGGTGTGTCGTCAATGATGAGATCCACGCCGGTCATCGTCTCGAGTGTACGGATATTGCGTCCCTCGCGTCCGATGATCCGTCCCTTCATCTCATCACTCGGAAGCTGTACCACGGAAATTGTAGCCTCTGCAACGTGGTCCGCTGCACATCTCTGGATGGCACCGATCACATACTCGCGGGCTCTCTTATCCGCCTCTTCCTTCGCTTCCGACTCGATCTCCTTGATCATGACGGCCGAATCATGTCTTACATCATCTTCTACAGTCTTTAAAAGGTATTCTTTTGCCTGTTCAGAGGTCAGACCTGAAATTCGTTCGAGTTCCTGTGTACGCTGTTCCCCAAGTTTTGCAACTTCTTCCTGCCGTTTCCGCAGCGATTCCTCACGGGATGCGAGCGACTGTTCCTTGCGTTCCAGTGCATCGCTCTTCCGGTCGAGAGACTCTTCCTTCTGCTGAACTCTATGCTCGTTGCGCTGAACCTCGTTCCGTCTGTCCTTGATTTCCTTGTCAAGGTCGGCCTTGGCTTTCATGTTCTCTTCCTTGGCTTCCAGAAGAGCTTCGCGTTTCTTGCTCTCAGCAGTCGAAAGTGCTTCATCGATGATCGCTCTCGCCTTCTCCTGTGCACTGCCGATCTTCTGACTTTCCTGCGCCTTGATGCGCTTCTTCGTCATGATCGAAGTGACCGGAATGGCAATCGCGAGTGAGATTACAACCGCTGCAATCACTATAATAGTAGCGGAAATTGCAGTCAGCATAATACAGGAGCACCTCCTTATTCAGTTTGCATTGCGGCATCCCTCCCCGCGACGGATCCCCGCCGAAGACAGGCGGTTTCTCCAGGCATATCGCCGGAAAAGACATACTGCAACAGCTCAATAGTAAACGGTTTGGCTGTCGATGTCAAGAATGGAGCGCCGCCCCAGAGGGTAAGGGGCACAGGAAAAAAGTCCTTAAAGTCTCTTAATGATCCTTGAAATTTTTGTCTAGAGGCGCTATGGTACATGTATAAAAAGTCTTGTCGGAAGGGCACTCAACGCCATTCCATAAAGAAGTCAATGTCCCGCTTTTCAAAGCAGATCCAGCTCAAAAATCAGATGATGTATCCGTCATTTCCTGTCTTCAGAGATCGTCCAATGAGAGATCCCCCAGACCAACCAAATCGATACACCAGAAAGGAGCATTCTATGAATGAATTTCATGGGAACAGTTCAATCCAGCTTTTTGAAAATCAGAAAATCCGTACTGCGTGGGATGCAGAAAACGAAGAATGGTATTTTGCTATTGTTGATGTGATCGCCGTTCTGACTGATAGTGTAAACCCATCCACTTATTGGCGTGTTTTGAAGAAGCGCTTAAAAGACGAAGGCAATGAAACCGTTACAAATTGTAACGCTTTGAAGTTGACTGCTCCGGATGGCAAGAAACGAAAGACAGATGTTGCCAATACAGAACAGCTCCTGCGCATTATCCAATCTATTCCTTCCCCGAAGGCCGAACCATTTAAGGCCTGGCTGGCAATGGTTGGCAGGGAACGGATTGAAGAAACCATCGACCCGGAGCAGGCCATCGATCGTGCTCTTGACACCTATCTGAAGAAGGGCTACTCCGAGGAATGGATTCACCAGCGTCTTCTGGCAATCCGCATTCGCAATGAACTGACGGGAGAATGGGAGAAACGTGGTGTACGGAAGGGAAAGGAATACGCTATCCTGACCGATGAAATCTCACGTGCATGGTCCGGCATGACTACAAGACAATACAAGCGGCTGAAGGGTCTCAGGAAAGAAAACCTCCGGGATAACATGACCGATCTGGAACTCGTTCTGACCATGCTGGCCGAAGCCTCCACCACGAATATTTCCAAAACTGTGAAACCGCAGACCTTCGAAGAAAGCAAGCAGGTCGCCAAACGCGGCGGCAATGTGGCCGGCATTGCCCGGCAGGCTCTTGAAGCCGAAACCGGGAAACCCGTTATCACGGAGCAGAATGCGTCAGGCTTTCAGAAACTTGTAACCGACGTTGTAACAGACGCTGCAATGATTCCCGAACAGCCCGCATCCAGAACCACTTGTTTTCCCGAAAGAGACGATTAAACCTTATCCATCAAAAAAGGGCTTAACACTGTTTAAAAATCAACAGTGCCAAGCCCTTTCCATTATTTTTTCTATTTTACTTTTTTCGCCGGATACCTGGCTGCCAAATTCAAATATCCACAATACAAGCCATTCCCCTGTGAATCCTTCACCGAGCTCTTATCAAAAAGTTTCTTTAACTCATCATACTGCCCTGCCGGAATCAACATCTCATATGTAGTTCAAATGTCTCAATGCGTGGCATTTACATATTGAATAAATGCCACCGCTTGTAATTTCACTCGATCCTTTTATATGAAATCTGTCTGGAACACTGCTGTCAAGAATGGAGCGCCGCCCGAATGACTTCAGCCGAGTACCCCTTCCGCATCAGAAAGGCCTTCGTTTTCTGCGTCTCCTGCCAATCCGCCGTCTCAGGATCGTAGTGCCGCTTCCGGAGAAGTTCATGAACTTGCGAAACTTCCTCCTCGAAAATCTGGCTGCCGTTTTCCTCCTCCCATTCCGTGAAGACCTCATCGGCAAGATCCGAGGAGATTCCTTTATTCAAGAGGTCCATCCGAAGCCTCAGACGGCTCCGGCTTCCCGCATGGGAGTGCAGATAATTCTCTGCAAAGCGGCGGTCATCCACATAGTGTGCCTCTTTCATGGCCTCCACGGCCTCCCGAACAACCTCTTCCGGGAAGCCGCTTCCTGTAAGCTTCCCGGAGAGTGCCTTCTCCGTGTAGTCCATGTCCTTTAAAAGGCTCCCGCACTTTAAAAGCGCATCGCTTCTCAGCTTCCCGCAAAGTTTCCCCCACACCTCTTCCGAAATCTCCGCATCTTTTCTGAGATCGAATTGTAAAATATCCCGATTGGACAAAACCAGAGTCTGATCGTAATCGATCGTGACTCTGGTTCTCGTCTTGCCCACGGGTGTCAGGTCCGTGATCTGCATGCTCAGTTATTCTCTTTCTCTTCCTCCGGAGCTTCTCCGGTCTCTTCCGGCTTCCTTGCACCCTCTGGATCCAGTCCGTAGTGCTCACGCACCTTCCGGTCAATCTCGTACAGGACTTCCGGATGCTCCTCCAGATACTTCTTCGCGTTCTCGCGGCCCTGTCCGATCTTATCGCTTCCGTAGTTGTACCACGCACCGCTCTTCACCACGATATCGCTGTTCGCGGCAAGATCCAGAACGTCTCCGGAATACGAAATGCCCCGGCCGAACATGATATCAAACTCCGCCTCCTTGAACGGCGGCGCGATCTTGTTCTTGACCACCTTGACCCTCGTGCGGTTTCCAATTACCTCGCCGCTCTGCTTGATCGCCTCGATGCGGCGAACATCCAGCCGGATCGAAGAATAAAATTTCAGTGCGCGGCCGCCGGTTGTCGTCTCCGGATTGCCGAACATCACGCCGACCTTCTCACGCAGCTGGTTGATGAAAATCACCGTGCAGTTGGACTTCGAGATCACCGCGGTCAGTTTCCGGAGAGCCTGGCTCATCAGTCTCGCCTGAAGGCCTACATGCGAGTCGCCCATGTCACCGTCGATCTCCGCCTTCGGAACCAGGGCTGCAACCGAGTCGATAACTACAATATCAATCGCGCCGGACCGTACCATGGTCTCCGCGATCTCCAGACCCTGCTCTCCGGAG
>CALEFO010000021.1 GCA_937877165.1 uncultured Lachnospiraceae bacterium
AGCCTTAGAACTTCCCTGCACGGACAATATGAGCATCCCGCCTCTGACTTTCCGACGGCGAGGATATAAACGCGGGCCGGCGACGAGGGTTACATACAGAGCAGATACACAAACCTCAATTGTAGTGATTCATCGCCTTCTGGATTCCCTCCTCCAGAATGTCCTGGATCGCCTTGACCGCACGCTCCTTTGCCTCATCAATCTTTTCCTTGTCCTCACCCTTCGGATGTCCGAGAACATGATCGGCGAGATTATACTGAGGATTTGGTTTTGCCCCAACTCCGATGCGTACACGCATGAAATTGCCGTCTCCCACATGCTGCATGATGTTCTTCAGGCCGTTATGTCCACCCGCACTTCCCTTCTGGCGAAGGCGCAGATGCCCTGGTTCGAGATCAATGTCATCGGAAATGACGATGAGGTGCGTGGCAGGATCAATCTTGTAATAATCCAGGCCTTCCCGAACTGCCTCACCAGACAGATTCATATAAGTCATCGGCTTCATGACAACCACCTTCGCGTCCCCGATCCTTCCCTTTCCAACCAGAGACTTTTTGAACCTGGTTGGTCCGTCAATATGAAACTCGTCAATCAGAAGGTCCGCCACTTCAAAACCGACATTGTGACGGCTTCCGTCATATTCTTTTCCCGGGTTTCCCAGGCCTACAATCAGATACCAGTTTGAATCCATTCTATTGTCCTCTTCTTCCCTTTCTTCCGAAGATGCTCTGCGGCAGCCTTCTCCCAAAATAATGAGCGACCCGCGGCGCGGATGAAGTATACCACAAAAACCATCCGCTGGCTCTTTCTCCCGACTGCAGACAGACAAAACAGCAGAAGAAAAGCTTTCACTTTTCCTCTGCTGTCTTTCTATTTTTCTTTGGGCAAAAGTACTGTTTCCGATCTTCGGCAGTTCCTGCCGTCAGATCTTCTCTTCCTGCGGCTCCCATTCCGCCAGGCACTCACGGTACTTCCGGAGAATGGCATCTTCTACCAGTGCTCTTGTCTCTGAATTGATCGGATGTGCAATATCGCGATATTCACCGTCCGCCGCCTTCTTGCTCGGCATCGCAATGAATAATCCCTTCTCGCCTTCAATTACTTTAATGTCATGTACCACAAATTCGTTGTCGAGTGTAATTGAAACAACAGCCTTCATTTTCCCGGACTGGGCAATTCTGCGTACTCTAACATCTGTAATTCTCATCACAATCCCTCTAAAGCCGATAGCGCTCGCCTTTTTCCTCTATAACAATCCGAATCCCATCTTCTCCTTTATAATAAGAATTTGCCTGAATTGTACTGTCTGATTCCACGATGCAGTTCTCAATGTAAGCATTGTCTCCAATGTAAACATCATTCAAAATCAGCGAATTCCGGATAACACAGTTGTTCCCGACATACACCTGCTGGAACAGGACGGAATTCTCAATGGTTCCGTTCACGATACAGCCGCTGGACAGGAGACTGTTACGAACAACGCCTCCTACGTTGAACTTCGCTGGAGGAAGATCCGCAACCTTGGAGTGCACCCCCGGATACTGCTTGAAGAAGTAATCCCGCACTTCCGGCTTCAGGAAATCCATATTCATCCGGAAATAATCGTCCACGGAGGCAATGTTGCTCCAGTACTGATCCATTTTATAGCCGTAAATCCGCTTAATGTCCTTATAGCGGATCAGAATGTCCTGCACGATGTCAAAGCGTCCTTCCTCCTCACTTCTTTCCAGAAGCTCAATCAGAGCACGCCTGCGGATCACATAGATGCCGCAGGAAATCGTGTTAGACTTCGCGACAATCGGCTTCTCCACAAACTCGGTGATCCTGCCGTCCGCATCCATGGTAACCGTACCATAACGCTCCACATTGAAATCCGCCGGCATTTCCTTGCAGACCACCGTGATGTCCGCGCGCTTGTCCACGTGATATTCCAGGACCTCGTTGTAGTCCATTTTGTAAACGCAGTCGCCAGAGGCAATCACCACGTAGGGCTCATGTGAATTTTTCAGAAAGCTGATGTTCTGCGCGATGGCGTCTGCCGTTCCGCGGTACCAGTTTCCGTTCTCACTGGTAAAGGAGGGCGTAAACAGGAACATCCCGCCCTGCTTTCTTCCGAAATCCCACCACTTGGAGGAGCTGAGGTGCTCATTCAGGCTTCTCGAGTTGTACTGGGTGAGCACTGCTACCTTCTGCACCCGCGAATACTCCATATTCGTCAGGGCGAAATCAATGCTGCGGAAGCTCCCCGCCACCGGCATTGCACAGACTGCCCGCTTTCTGGACAGATCCTTCATCCTGTTGGATCTTCCGCCTGCCAGAATAATTCCGATTGCCCTCATAACGTGCCCCCCTCCTTGTTCAGAGTTCGGCCGCTCTCAAGCCTGCCGTCCGGATAATCCTCTGCCCTGGTAATACCGTTTACCATCGCGTTCTTACCGATGGAGACACCTGCCGGAATCTCCGCATCCTCGGCGATGACGGTCAGGCCGTCCCGGTAAATTCCGGGATCCGTCTCATTCGGAATCTCTTCGCCTTCTCCGATCACAACATTTTCCGAAATATGCGCTCTCTCTGCCACGATTGCCTTCTCCAGACAGCACCCGGCATCAATCTTCGCACCGTTCATAATAATAGAATTGTGGACTCTTGCGCCTTCTCCGATCACGACATCACTGCCGATGACGGACTGATCCACCGTTCCGTAAATTTCACTTCCATCTCCCACGATGGAACGCGATATGCTGCTGTTCGGCCCGTAGTACTGCGGCGGGAGCGATTCCACATTGGTATAGATCTTCCAGTATTCTTCATACAGATTGAATTCCGGAACAATATCAATCAGCTGCATATTGGCTTCCCAGTAGGAGGTCAGCGTTCCGACATCCTTCCAGTAGCCGTTGAATTCATAGGCAAACAGCCGCTCGCCCTGATCGTGGCAATACGGAATAATATGCTTGCCAAAATCAAGTCCCGGGGTATCCTTATTGGTCTCCAGTGCCTCCTTGAAGGCCTTCCACGAGAAAATATAAATTCCCATGGATGCCAGATTGCTGCGCGGGTGCTCCGGCTTCTCCTCAAAATCCGTGATCTGCTTCTTGTCATCTGTGATCATAATGCCGAAGCGTTTGGCCTCTTCCATCGGAACCGGCATCACGGCGATGGTGACATCCGCGTGATTTTCCTTATGAAAATCCAGCATAGACTCATAATCCATCTTATAAATATGGTCACCGGAAAGAATCAGAACATAATCCGGATGATAATTCTCCATGTAACTCATGTTCTGATAAATGGCATTCGCCGTTCCCGTGTACCATTCCGTCCCCGCAATCTTCTCGTAGGGAGGCAGCACCGACACACCGCCAGCCAGCTTGTCCAAATCCCACGGAATTCCGATTCCGATGTGGGTATTCAGCTTCAGCGGCATATACTGGGTCAGAACACCAACAGTATCGATTCCCGAATTGATGCAGTTACTCAGCGGAAAATCAATGATACGGTATTTTCCCCCGAATGGAACTGCCGGCTTCGCCATCTTGGACGTCAGAATTCCAAGGCGGCTGCCGCGGCCTCCGGCCAGCAGCATCGCTATCATTTCCTTCTTGATCACTTCGATCACCTCAGCACCGATTTTATTTGCTGCGGCAAAAGATAAAACCTTCAACTTTTGCCTTAAGCTTTTTTAGTATAGCACACCGTTTCTTAAATCAAAAGGCATGTTGCCGCCTTTCTTGTGCTTTATATCCAATTCCATTTTGTATTTTTTCTTCTTTTTTGTAAATTTTTCAGCTTACCGTGCATTTTTCCGCTCTATGTCCTGATCATTCTTACAAATCCGGCAATCCCCGCTCTCCGATTCTCTTTCTCTCTTCTGCAACTTCTTCGCTGCGCCGGAAAGCCGTTTCCCCTGTCCATGTTGGTTTTTTTCCGTGCAGTTACTATAATTATGTGTAATTATTCAGTACCCGCCGATTTTCCATACGAATCCTCTGCCTCCAAATGAATTCGTATTTGAAATCGAGAAGATACCATCAGGCTAGCACGTTCTCAGGATGCGGTCTTCCCCGCATCCGGAAAGGAATCATCATGTATCAGATTGACTTTCAGCACCCGATTTCCGTGTATTTCTGCGGAATCGGTGGAATTTCCATGAGCGGCCTCGCAGAAATTCTTGCAAGCCGCGGCTTTACCGTATCCGGCTCAGACCGCGCTGCTTCGCCCATTACGGAGGAGCTCGTCTCCCACGGCATCCGTGTTCTCATCGGCCAGAAGGCGGAGAACATCACGCCCGATCTCGACCTTGTCGTATTCACGGCTGCCATTCACCCGGACAACCCGGAATTTCAGAAGGCGCAGGCACTCAAAATCCCGCATCTGACAAGAGCAGAGCTCTTGGGCGAGATCATGCGCAATTACGGCTGCCCGGTTGCCATCGCAGGCACGCATGGCAAGACCACAACCACCTCCATGATTTCCGAAATTCTCCTTGGTGCCGAGGATGATCCCACCATTTCCGTAGGCGGCATTCTGAAATCCATCCATGGCAACGTCCGTGTCGGCCATTCCGACTATTTCGTTGCCGAGGCCTGCGAGTACACCAACAGCTTTCTGTCTCTATACCCGAAAATCGGCGTCATTCTTGATGTGGATGCGGACCATCTTGATTTCTTCAAGGATCTGGATGACATCCGCCACTCCTTCCGGAAATTCGCCGAGCTGATCCCCGAGGACGGGACTCTTGTCATCAACAGCGACATCGAGAATGTCTCCGAATTGACAGACGGTCTCAAATGCCGCGTCGTCACCTATGGAAGTGACCGCACAAAGAGTGAATACTATCCGGTCAATATCCGGTATGACGAGTATGCACATCCGACCTACACCTGCTGCCACCGCACCGCGACTGGCGGACACACGCAGCTGATTCACCTTCAGGTGCCGGGCGAGCACAACGTCTATAATTCCATCGCTGCCGTTGCCGTTGCCGATCTTCTCGGCGTGGACCGCGAGCACACCGGCAAGGCCCTCTCCTCCTTTGAAGGAACGGACCGCCGATTCGAGTACAAGGGTGAGATGAACGGCGTCACCATCATCGACGACTACGCACACCACCCGACGGAAATTACGGCAACGCTCACTGCAGCGGCTAATCTGCCGCATGACCGCATTTTCTGCATTTTCCAGCCGCACACCTACACCAGAACGAAGGCGCTACTGAATGAATTTGCGGCGGCTCTCTCCCAAAGCGATGTCGTCGTCCTGGCGGACATTTATGCGGCCCGTGAAACCGATACACTCGGCATCAGCTCTCAGACGCTTGCGGATAAAATCCGGGAGAACGGTCACCAAGAGGTGTACTATTTCCCGACTTTTGAAGAGATTGAGAATTTCATCCGGAAAAATTGCCGAAAGGGTGATTTGGTGATAACAATGGGAGCCGGAAACGTGACAGATATCGGGCCTGCCCTGCTGTCACAGAACAAATGATCGAAAGTTATCCACGTTATCCACAATTTAAGGTGCATAACTTCTGTGGATAACAGGGCATGAGATTCCGCTTTCCGGACCTCTTATCCCCGTTGTCCGCATTTTCCACAAAAAAGCGCCAAAACCTCCTCCAATGGAAGCCCGATTTTTTCTGTTCAGTTTTACCATTTTGACGAAACAGCGCAGATGCTATACTCTCGGGTATCCAAAAAAATCAATTGGTTCATCCGATATCAATCGATGAGCAATCCATGCGGGGGCGGTGAAGAAGATGGGAGTTTTTGCCATTTATAATGATCATGCGGCGGATTCGACCGTAATTTCGAATTTATTTATTGATGAATACATGAAGGATGCAAACGACGCTCAGATGAAGGTCTATCTGTACCTTGTCCGCATGATGTCGGCCGGCCTTCCCACCAGCATCCCGGATATTGCAGATCGTTTTAACCACACGGAGAAGGAGGTTGTCCGCTCTCTGCGCTACTGGGAACGGAAGGGGCTTCTCTCTCTCCAGACCGATGCGTCCGGAAATCTTACGGGTATTTACCTGCGTGAGCCAAAGCCCCTTTCTGCAGGGAATGACCATCAGGTCATCTCGATTGCGCCGATTCTCTCTTCCGGAACGGCCCGCAATGTGATTCCTGCGGATGCAGGCGACCGAAATATTGCGCTGTCCTCCGAAAACACCGAGAACAGGGTCTCCGTTTCCTCTGGAAATGAGATGGCTCCGACTGCTTCTCCCACCTCGGCAGGTGTAACCGCTGCGCAGATGGAGAAATTCCAGCAAAACGAGAGCAGCCGTCAGCTGATCCTGATCGTCGAGCAGTATATCGGAAAGCCGCTTTCCGTAAGTGAGGCCAAGACCATCTATTTCATCTCCGAGCAGCTGCACTTCTCCGAGGAGCTCATTGACTACCTCGTGGAGTACTGCGTTGGCCTTGGCAAGAAGGACTTCCGCTACATCGAGAAGGTCGCACTGAACTGGGCAGAAGAGGGAATCTCGACTGCCGCACAGGCTCAGAAGTCGGTTCTTTCCGGAAACCGTTCCGGCAAGAACACCGGCAAGACTGCTTCCCGCTCCTTTCAGGCCTTTGAGAAAACCTCGTATGATTTTGACGAACTTGAGAAACAGCTTTTGAACAACTGATTGCCACGCCAAAGGAGATCCACTTGTCTCTTTCCAAGGAAGAATATGACAAATTGATGATGGAATACTCCAGGAAGCGGGATGCGCACCGTCATGAGCTTGCTCTCCGGAAGGCCAGAATCTATGCGCAGATTCCGAGGTATCAGGAATTGGACCGGCAGATTCCGGACCTTTCCTATGCCGCTTTGGAGGCACGGCTTTCCGGAAAAGAGATCTCCTTCTCTCTGAAGCAGAAGCTCGAGGAAATTGCTTCAGAAAAGGCTCTGCTTTTGAAGGAAGCCGGATACCCAGCCGACTATCTGCAGCCTCAGTACGACTGTCCCGACTGCCGGGATACTGGATATATCGATGGGCAGAAATGCCACTGCTTCCGACAGAAAGAGATCCGGATTCTATACCGGCAGTCCCACCTGGACCGTCTTCTTGAGAGCAACCAGTTCTCCCGAATGTCCACTTCCTACTATCAGGGATCGGATCTGGAGCATTTCAAAGGTGCCGTGCAGACCTGTCGGAAGTTTATCAAACATTTTAATTCCGACTATGAAAATCTCTTTTTCTATGGTACAGTCGGAACCGGAAAATCCTTTCTTTCGATTTGTACGGCGGGCGAGCTGCTGAAGCAAGGCCATTCTGTGCTGTATTTCAGCTCTTCGTCACTGTTTGATACCATTTCTTCGTACGTATTCAATCCGGAACGGAAGGCGGAATATCACGGCTTTCTGGATGATCTGTACGGATGCGAGGTCCTTGTGATTGACGACCTTGGTACGGAGATGACCAATAATTTTGTCGCGTCGCAGCTGTTCTCTCTCCTGAATGAGCGCGATCTTCGCCGGAGGGCGACGATCATTTCTACCAATCTCTCCCTTCAGGAGCTCCGGGACCGCTATTCCGACCGCATTTTTTCCCGGATCACCAGCAGCTATACGCTCATGAAGCTGACCGGGCCAGACATCCGGGTTGCCAGGAAAATGAGAAAAGCATAAGAGCAATAATGATAGAAGGATGCCGCAGCCTTGCGGCGGAAAGGGCAAAATGGAGCAGATCAAAAAACATGATAAGAGAAATCTGGAGTCAATTCCGGTTGGTTCTCTGGGCCTTGTCCCCGTGACCGGATGTGAGGAGATGGGAAAGGAAATCGATTATTTCCTGACACAGTGGCGCGCAGAGCGTGAGAGCGAGCACAAGAACAGCCTCGCATTCGCCGGCTATCAGCGCCCCACCTATATCGTGAATGTGGATCTTCCCCGTTTCGGCACCGGTGAAGGAAAAGGTGTTATGAAGCAGTCTGTCCGCGGCATGGACCTCTACCTTCTGGTGGATGTTGTGAACTACAGCAAGACCTACCGCATGTTCGGTGAGACCAATCACATGTCTCCCGATGATCATTACGCCAATCTCAAGCGCACTATTGCTGCGATCGGCGGCAAGGCGCGCCGCATTACCGTCATCATGCCCTACCTGTATGAAGGCCGTCAGCATAAGCGTTCGATGCGCGAATCACTGGACTGCGCACTTGCTCTTCAGGAATTGGTGCACATGGGTGTTGACAACATCATCACCTTTGATGCCCATGATCCGCGTGTACAGAATGCAATTCCGCTGTCCGGCTTCGATACCGTTCAGCCCGCTTACCAGTTTATCAAGGGACTTCTCCGCCATGTTGACGGGCTCCATATTGATGCTGACCATATGATGGTCATCAGCCCGGATGAGGGCGGTATGAAGCGTGCCGTGTACATTGCCAACGTTCTCGGTCTCGATATGGGTATGTTCTACAAGAGAAGAGATTACACGCAGGTTGTGGACGGCCGCAATCCAATTCTCGCACACGAATTCCTCGGCTCCTCCGTAGAGGGCAAGGACATGATCATTATCGATGACATGATCTCCTCCGGCGAAAGCGTTCTCGAGGTTGCAAGAGGCCTTAAGGAACGTCACGCAGGGCGGATCTTCGTCTTCTCCACCTTCGGCCTGTTCACCGGCGGACTGGAGAAATTCGACCAGGCCTTCCAGGACGGCCTGATTGACCGTGTTCTGACCACCAACCTGATTTATCAGTCCCCGGAGCTTCTCGAGCGTCCCTGGTACATCAGCTGCAGCATGAGCAAGTATATTGCCTATATCATTGATACGCTGACAGCTCCATTTCTGATCTTCTGGACCCTTCCGCCAGAATTCAGAAGATTGTCAGCCGCTATCAGGAGAACGGTCTGCACATTCCGGAATAATTTCACTCTCAGGCAGACTTTGGAATCCGCACTCGTATCGGTTGATACCCGACGGACCTACCAAAAAAAGGAACGCTGAAAAAGTCTTTACCGACTTCTTCAGCGTTCCTTTTTTCGTTTTTACTGTGATGCGGCTGCCGGAACATAGCTCAGAAACCGGTTTCCGGCCGCACTCATAACATCATTCGCCGTATCGAGATTCATCAGATGCACACTTCCTGCAGAAGGATCGTACAACTCCACATTCTCCGGACCATACCCGACAATCAGCACAACCTCGTCATTTCCAATCTCAGCATATACTGCCTGATGCTCTCCAACATAATACAGCACCTCATCCAGCGTGCAACCGGAGAGATTCAGGACATCGTATCCTTTGAGCGTCTTCTGCAGAATTTCCAGAGAGGTCATTTCCTGTTCCAACAGCCCCTCCACATCCGTCGAAATATTCTCCGAATCCAGAATGGCCTGCAGGCATCA
>CALEFO010000022.1 GCA_937877165.1 uncultured Lachnospiraceae bacterium
CTGGAGGGAGAACGAACCAAATGATCGGCGTAGAATTCATTCCCGGGTACGGACTCGGGAATCAGCTTTTCTTCTTTATTTCCGCCCGCTGCATCGCCGAGGATCTCGGCTATGGCTTCGGAACCGTCAATCCGCAGCAGGTCGGAAATGTTGCCCAGTCCAACAAGGGCATGTACTTCATGGACCTGGATCTCGGCACGGAAATTCCGCGTGACGAGATGAAAAACTATACCCGCTTTGACGAGCAGGATGACCGGCTTTTCATGGGAAACTCCCGCCACGATATGGAGAACGGCTGCTACATCAGCGGCGCGGACGAACGCGTTTACGCAATCAGCGACCAGACTCTTTTGTACGGAAATCTGCAGGACGAGCGCTATTTCGGACACCACATCGAAGAAATCCGGCAGTGGCTGAAGGTGAAGCCGGAATATGAATCCGACGAATATACCGCGGATGATCTGTGCATCATCAATATGCGGGGCGGTGAGTACACCGGCCACCCGGAGCTGTATCTGGACCGCCGCTACTGGCTGCATGCCATCGCCAACATGAAGAAAATCAATCCGAATATGCGCTTTATGATCGTCACAGAAGACGAGGAGGCGGCCCGCAAGGTTCTTCCGGAGTATGAATGCCACCACTTCGGTGTCGGAAAGGACTATGTCACGGTCAAAAATGCGCGGTATCTGATTCTCTCGAACTCCTCCTTCTCGCTGATGCCGGTCATCACGAGCACGGAGCTCAAATATGCCATTGCGCCGAAATACTGGGCCCGACACAACATCAGCGACGGCTTCTGGTCTTCGGAGCAGAACATCTACAGCTTCCTTCATTACCAGGACAAACGCGGCAGAATCTGGGAGCCCGATGAATGTCGGAAGGAGCTGGAGGAATATAAGAAGACCTCCCGGCTCTACGCAAGGAGAAACCTTCGTCCTGGAAGAATCCGAAAGACCTGCCAGGTGATTCGCCGCAAGGCTCTGTACGGAAGGTTCTTTTTCCGCAAGATGGAGCGCTCCGCACTCCGCCGCGCCGGGATCATTCCTACGTGGAAGGCAGCGAAATAAGGGTCTTTGTAAGAAAGGTCTTCGGAAGAAACAAGCGAGGCATAACTATGGAATACCGCAACGGGAAGCTTCAGCTTCCGAATGTCACGCTGGTCGCCGTGAGCAGCGTGAAAATCTATGAAACCATCAAGGCCATGAAATACTCCATGCGGGGAATCGACTTTGGCGATGCCATCTTCATCACCGACCGGAAGCCTTTGGGGCTGCCGTCTGACATTCATTACCGGCACTGTGAGAAAATTGACGGCATCGACAAATTCAATCACTTCATGGTCTACGAGCTTGCGCCTTACATCCGGACGGACTTTATTCTTCTCGTCCATTACGACGGCTTCGTCATCCATCCTGAGAAATGGTCCGACGATTTCCTGAAATACGACTACATCGGCTCTCCCTGGCCGCTTCCTTCCAATAATTATGCCTACCGGGATTCTCAGGGGAACATCTGCCGGGTCGGCAACAGCGTCTCACTCCGTTCCAAAAGACTTCTTGCCTATCCCTCCGAGCACCAGCTTCCCTGGGTTCCCGTGGACGACGGCTTCTACAACGAGGATATTTTCCTCTGCTGCCATTCGAAGAATCAGATGGAGGCCGACGGGCTTGTTTTCGCTCCGCTTGAGATCGCAGTCCGCTTCGGAAGAGAACATCCCCTCCCGGAGAATGCGGGCGTGGAGCCGTTCCTGTTCCATAAGTGGAGAGGAGAGAATAAGGATTACCCGCACTTCACAGCACCGGCAACAAGATTTCGGAATGCCGTCCGCCCGCTCCTTTTCTGGAGAAGGAGCGACGCCTGGAAGAAAAAACACAGTTAAAGAGGTAAACAAGACATGGTTTACGACTGTATTCCCTTTTTCAATGAACTGGATATTCTGAATCTGCGGCTTCACGTTCTTTCTGACTGCGTGGACCGCTTTATCATCGAGGAATCGACCAGAACCTTCTCCGGTGAGCCGAAGGAGCTCTGCTTCGAGAAGAACAAAGAGATGTTCGCACCGTTTCTGTCAAGAATTGACTATGTCGTGGTCTCCGACGATGTGATGGAGAACGACGGCATACATGTCAATCCGTCCGCCGAAAAATATGCTCCTGAAATTCCCGGACAGCCGCTCACGCACCGCCGGGATTACTTCCAGAAGAACCACCTCATGGATCACCTGAAGGATCTGAAGGAAGATGACATCATTCTATTCGGCGATCTGGACGAAATCCCGAATCCCGCCGCATTAAAAAAGGTGATCGACTCCTTCGATCCCTCGAAGGTCTATCACCTCGCTCAGCGCAATTTCTATGTTTTCCTGAATATGGAGGAAAAGCCGGTGCAGCTCCACTCCATCACCGGCGAATTCCCGCAGATCCCCCCGGAGCAGCGCAAATGGCTCGGAACCAAGGTCTGCAGCATCCGCAATATTCCGGAAGAGGGAATTGTGCGTCTTCGCGATCTTATTCCCGTCACCGATCCCCGCTCCGTCCGTATCGAGGACGGCGGCTGGCACTTCGGCTACATGGGCGGCCATCGCGAAACCAATGTGCTGAACCGGATCGGTACGAAGATCCGTGCCGCCGCGCACCAGGAATACAACGACTCCGAAATCATCGCCGAAACTATGGACAAGCTGATCCTCGGTCAGGATATCTTCGGCCGCAACGCACACTTCGAACGAGTGGAGCTGGATGCCTCCTACCCGTCCTACCTTCTGGAGCACCGGGCCGACTACGAATATCTCATCCTGCCGCCCATCACGGCGTGGGACCGCTTCACCCACCGCTTTGATCTGAAGGTCGGACGTTTCTGCAGACGGGCGGTAAGGCATGTGAAAAGGAAGCTTGGGAGGAAATAACGGTCACCGGCATATTCCGTCTCATGGGCTTTCTATATATCCGGAAGATCCCCTGCCACGCCAGGAACCATCGACGTGGCCAGGTTCCACCGTTCTCCTTGTTACTTCTGCTTCGCCGCAGAATTGTCCTTCAGTTTCATTCCGCTCATGATCTGATGGCCTGTAACAATCGCCATAATCATTCCGATCAGTGCCAGAAGCGACCAGAATGCATGCTGTTTGATTAAGTTTTTCATTTCCCGCTGTCCTCCGTTTTTTCTTTTGCCTGACTTCCAAGCTTAAAGGAGCTGATATATTTCTTCATACTTTTCATGGCAACTTCCATAGCATGGGCAGCCTCTTCCGCCCTCCGTTTCTTCTCCATCAGTTCTTTTTTCTCTTCTCTACTTGCAGTGTTTGCTTTAATTCTAAACTCCGTAATACTGCTTTCAACTTTTCGGAAGCAGTTTTCATACTGCTCATAAACTGACTCTGAATACTCTACGTCTTGTTCATCATTCAGAAAAATCTCCCGTACAGAAACCACCAACTTTGCAGATTCCTGTATCATTGTCGCCTTATTGATCAATCCTGCTGTCCCAACAGCCCCGCCGATACTAATCCCGACACCGCCGCCAAGAAGTGCACCGCCTCCTACAATTGCAATTGTTCCGCCTAGCATGCCAGATCCTCCAGCTGCAATCGCACCTCCACCAATATAGGCAAGGCATGCGCTGGTAAGCGCTGCCCCGCTCAGTCCGGCAAAGTTGGAACCAACCAGTGCAACCGCGATCGGGCCAGCGAATGCTCCCGCCGTTGCAACTGCTGCAATCGTAACGCCGGCTGCAATTCCAAATGACTTGAATACCGCCTGAAGCGTTTCGTTAAGTTCCCACAGAACTTTATCGTAACAGCTTCGCAGTCTCCTGATATAACCGGTATGATAATAAGACTGCATCAGAAAACAGGCTTCCAGGAACTGATCCCCCTCACTTTTATGAAACCCGACAATCAAATTCTGAAGTTCTTTATATTCTGTACTCGCGACGTCCTCTCCCCTCTTATTTTTACATAATTTCAGAGGATAATACGGTTCAAAAAGCATTGCCTCCAGAAGGACCAGCCGAAACCAGATTTCAGACGGATTGCTCTTTGCAATTTTCTCCATGAGTTCTGTCTTACCATACCAATGCAGAACTGCATGCTCATCACCTACAAATCCCGGGAACCCACTCTCCATAAAGCTCTTCCATTCGTTTAGCCAGTTCCGTTTCAATTTCACGAAGTGTTCCAGGTTAATTGGGGCAATTGTTTTTTCAATATCATTTTCCGTCTTATACGCTTCGAGATTGTATAAAATCTCTGTCTGTTCAAGTGTCAGGCCAAACCTTTCTGTTTCCATTCCAGCCTCAAATCTTCCATAAATTCTGTTATCACTCTGAGTAAAAGTGTTTCTTCTGATCCGGTCGTACATTGCCTTGACCCGCTGCAAATCACGAATCCGGAGAAAATTAACCGTTTCCCTGCCGACAGCAACCGTGAAGCGCCCCAAGCCGATATAATTAACCGTTACCAAGAACTTTCCCTCAACTGCTGCATCCGCCAAATCCACAGAAGTGAAGACGCCGGTTGCAATAAGAAGCATCCGGTCTACAGTCGGATTTCCGAATGGTTTGCATGTATTCCAGTTCAAACATTGCATCTCTGCAAACGAATGCACTCCGGACCTTCTGATTTCAGCAGTAATTCTACGAATAAAGTAAAAACTCCGTACCAAAACATCGTTGACAATTACCGGAAGAGCCTCTCTCCCCAGTTCGGCCGCAGCTCCCAGCTCTCCACGAAAATCAAAGCGAACCGCAGTTTCTCTTATTATTTTTCCATTGTCATCGCGTTTTGTAAAAATGGTCCCATTGAAAACCTTGGAAAGAAATCCAGAAATTTCATTTTCCTGTTCTGTCACGTTTCGAAACATCGGGAGTGCTGAAATTTCTTTCGCAATCGAGAGAAGCGGTCCCGGTATTCCAGTTCCACCTCCCTTTCCCGCTGTATCACTGGAACCTGCTACGTCACTGATTAAATGGAAGAACCAGACTACCGTTCCTTTGAATATTTTATCCGGAATATCTTTCCCGATAAAAGGCCAGCTCTTCTCAGGAACCGCTACGGAAATAAAATTTCCATTTGTATCTGTTCCATATGATCTTCCTGTAAACTGTGTCAATAGTGAAAAAATCAAACCAACGATCGTCGGATGATGGCCGAAATCTCTTAAGTGATGTTGAAGTCCTCCTCCAAAATCCGGTGTATTCCCATCCTCCGGAATCGGAAATCTTTTCTCCAAGAAAGATACTGATGCTTGAAGATCATCACTGCTGGATCCCAACAAACGTGCTGTTTTCTTAACAAGTTCATCGACCTGATTTGCCGCATGGTCTCTTCCTTCGGCAAGATTAAAGTCTTTTACCCACACAGCATCCAGCATCCCGCAAAGAATACCGGAGGCTATAGCCACAAAGTAGTCCAGATTATCCGCATGGCTAGATATCCGATCTATCTTCTGATTCACCTCAAACAATGATTGCTCGATATCAGGATTTGCGAATACTTCCTGATCGGATATTACGGAAATTTCAATGTTACTTTTCATCTATTTTGCCTCTTTTTTGACGTCCGCACCTCGATCTTAAAAATATTCCGTTTAAGCAATTTGAAGGAGTATAATCCCCATCAACACGGAAAGCCCCACAGAAAACAGCAGTTCATTTCCCATTCCTTCTGCATAACAGATTTTGAAACATATGCCTCTTTTTAAAGGATAAAATAATCTTTCTGGGCTCTTGTTCAGAAGATCTAGGGTCAGATGTGATAGATAGCCAACCGCTGTTGCCACTCCAATAGGTACACTGACTAAACAAATTCCCATCTTTGACAGTTCTTCCACAGAAATCTATATTTTCTGTCAGAAAGATGTAATATCTCACTATCACATTAAGATCACTTCTTCTCTGCCAGTGCGTTGATGATCTGCTGCGTCAGGATATTCTGCTGCGTTGCTGTGAGATCTTCGGATGTTCGGATCACGCAGGTTCCGGCAACAGTGTGCGATCCCGTGCTAATGTATGGATCAACTTCGTCCAAATATACATTTCTTACATTCGCCTCTTTTGCGCTCCGGTATGCTTCAATATTCCCGCCGCCTACGTTTCCAATTTCTACAATATCCTTGTTCGCATAATAATTTCGGACATACGGATCCATGGCTACTCCGCTGTAAGTGAAATATGTGCTGGAAGTGTACCCTCCCACTTTATTAAGTTTCTTATTCGGATCATGATCTTCTGTAACAGACTGAATGCCGGTAATCCCCGGCACAAGCGCCAATCGTTCTTCCACAAAAGTCTGAGAAGGTTTCACCAGCTGTTTCATATCGTACTGTTTTGGTTTCTGAGCTTCCACCATAAGAAGCTGCTGTGCTGCAGCCTCATCCGCCGGATCATAGGGAAGCCGACCTTCAGCTTTTCCGTTCAGCTTATAATGGTTGTACAGAAGATTTTCATCTGTCCCCAAGGCAGCCTTCACATCCGGATACGTCTCCGCATAATACTGCGGATCAAAAACACATCCATCTGCCATTACCTTCGGCGACGCGAACACGATCATCGGACTTGTTGCAATCATCATACTTAATACTGCTGCCACCATTGCTTTCTTCATCATTCATGCACCTCCCGCATAAAAAACAGTATTTCCACCTGATCCGGAATTTTCTCTTATCCATCTGTAGTCAGGAATCAGAGATCAGCATTTATTATATTGCTTTTATTTTGTGACAATCCCACCGCTGCAGTGGCAATCTCTTTTTTGCAAATTTCTCCGCGATGATACGCTTCCTGCGCATATCAAAAGAGCTTCGGATTTTTCCGAAGCCCCTGCACTTTCTTGCACGCTATATGAAGCCTTGCTCCCTTTTCGGCGATCTATAGTGATTCCGTAATCCGTCAATCTTCGTCACTGCAGCGTTCACCTGCTCTACTGATATGCCAAAGCCTTCTGCAACATCCTCGGCCCGCATCTTCCCGGCCTTTACCTGTCTGGCTCCGGAATCCAGATCATTTCGCTGTCTTTGCTGCACCTTCCTGGATAAATTCGAGCTTAAGTCTCATGCCAAGGCCGTTTGCAAGCCGTTTTACCATCGAAAGGGAAGGATTTCTCGTACCACTTTCAATGCGGCTGATATCCGCCTGTGTAATTCCCGTCCGTTCAGACAGCTCCCTCTGCGTTAAGCCTTTTTGGTTCCTCGCATCAATCATCGCCTGGATAATATCGTATTCCGGCTGAAGAGCCTCATATTCCGCTTTCACTGCCGGATCTTCCAATGCTTTCTTTTTATAATCATTATAGCTGCTCATCTTCCAAACCTTCTTTCGTAATATCAGAACCTTGTTTTGTTCTTAACTCAAAAATGCCATCTCCAATCGGTCCTGAATATGGCAGTCTCAGCGCCGCTCCATTCTGTTCCAAAAGGTCAATCGTCCTGAGAACTTTCGCCTTCATTTTGGGCTCCAGAGAATTCAAAAAATCCTGCACAGGTGTGCTTCCATCTTCGAGGTCATATAACTCTATCTCGTACATTCCAATAGATTCTTTTCTTTCATCCTATTTTATGTTGTATTCAACATATAAGCAAGATGAAGATCAGCATGATGCTGTATATCATGTGTACGGTTTCCTTGCATAAGTTTCATTGGGATGTGAATTCAGATCAGAATACAGACAGGACCGCACGCCGTGCGGCATTCACAGATTGGATGAAATATGCAATTACTGATGATGATACGAAATCTGTCTTCTGTTGTCTATAGCGAAGTTCCTGCCTGAAAAAATCACCTCCATTCACAAAACGAATAGAGGTGATCTGCTTTCTTATTTTCCTGTATTCCTATCTTGCCGCTACCTTAAGTCCTAGCTTTGCGGCCACGCCGAAATAACCGTACATGGTCTCTTTGTCCGCCAACACGACACTGTAATCCATGCCTGCCGGGAAGGTCAATTCGTACTCGGCTCCTTTATACTCAAACTGAATCGTGAATGCTGTATCATTCCGTTCCGCCATCTTTTTCAGGAGATAATCGCTGATCGTATAGAGTTTCCCGGAATCATAGGTAAGATTTCCATTCACCGGCGCTGATGTTATCTTTTTGTAGAAGTCATGCACCACCGCTGCATTTCGTGAAATAGGATGAGATGCCCTTACCGCGCCGCATCCTGTGCACCGGTATTCTTCCAGACCTTCGGCATCCAATGTTGGCTCTTTTGCAACTGTCCACTGAAAATCACAGGTATGGCTTTCTATATGATCCTTCTTCGAAGAAGCGTTCCCGGTCGATGCAGCAGTGTCTCCCTTCGATGGAATATTTCCCGCGTTTTCTCCTCCCGGCGTATTTTCACCGGATCCGCTCTCTCCCGGTTCGCTTTCGCCCGGTCTGCTCTCTCCCGGAATGTCCCCGCCGGATTCCTCATCCTTTACTACGTCAATGAAAAATATCCACTCATCCGAAGAATAGGCATACACCTTCGAATCGCGGTATTTGTATTTACTGTATTTGTATCCCGTCGGGTCATTGCGAAACTGCTTTTCCAAAAGGGTAACTTTTATGCCGCCTGGAACATAATCAGCAAACATAAGTGCTCCTTCGTTTTTTCCAGGATCTACGCAATATACGCACACTTCTTTGATCTGCTTTTCCAACTGCTCATTCAACCGGAATACGATGGTATCTCCCGCATAGAGCATGTCACCCTTCTTCAGGCTGCTCTCCTCAAGCGTTCTTCCTTCCGCTCTTACCTCTATTCCTATGCCACTCCCTATACCGGCTGACATAAAAAGTGCCACTACCAGTGTTAAAAACACTCTCCATCCTTTTCTCATAATCACCATTCCCCTTGTTTTTCATTACAAATCGAATGCCGTGCAAATTTCTTTTAAGAAAATATTACCTTTTTTATGTTTTCTTCGTCAATGCCACTCCATGTACAATATTTCTCGTATTTTTTGTTGTTTTCCGACAGTTCAGAAACTGTTCATGGCGATATGATGTATTTTTTCAAACAGCCGTTTGATTGTCGAGCATCGCCCGCCTGCTATGTAATCAGAAATTCTGTTCTGATCCGCCACTCCGTCTCCTGCACACATAAAACACTTCTTGTTTTTCGGATTGCCGGCAACGCAAAACAGGCAGCCCGCACTGCGGACTGCCTGCAACCTTCCTCTATATGAAGCTTTTCTATTTCACGTTATGTGATGCGCATCAACACCCGCCGGGCCATGCGCCGGCACACATCTTTTTACAGAATCTCCGCACCCTCCGGAATCTGGAATTCGTGCTCCTTGACCTGGAATCGCTTGGAGTGGATGCGATCCTCCTCCATGAAATCCGACACATAGTTGAGGAATTCCTGTACCAGCGGGCTGAGTCTCTGCTCCTTCGGCCAGACCAACACGTATTCTACATACTTTGCCGGCTCCGTGATCACCTTGGAGACCACATGCACATTCGGAGTATAGGTCGTCTGCGGGAAAATACTAATTCCCACGTTCTGCTCCGTCAGAGCCACCGCGTCGATGTAATTCGACATCTCACAGATGATATCCGGCTCTCTCCCGATACCCTCGAACCACTTCATGATCGCCTCAATGCGGGAGCTTCTGCGCGGAACGATCAGCGGATAATCCGCGAGCTGCTCCAGCGTGACAAAGCTGCCCTCCTGCGCCGCCAGCGGGTGGTCCTTCGGAATAATGGCAATCCACGGCTCCTTGCCAATGACAATGCTGCCCAGATGTTCATTGTCAAACGGATAAGCAATGACCGCCAGATCCGACAGGCCTCTTGCCAGATGCTCCAGAACATCATCTGAGCTTCCGTTCCACATCTGATATTTTACCATCGGGTACTCTTCCCGGAATCCCGCGATAAACCGTGCCGCAATGTAAGGTGCCCGGCCTTCCACCATGCCGAGAGAAATCGTTCCAGACAGGCCGCTTTCCATATGGGCCAGATCTGCTCTTGTCTTGTCCGCAAGAGACAGCATCTGGTTCGTCCGGTGCAGAAGCAGGCTCCCCGCCTCCGTCAGCTGCAGGTGACGCTTCCCGCGGATGAACAGCTGCACGCCAAGATCATCCTCCAGCGACTTGATCTGATTCGACAGCGGCGGCTGGCTCATATTCAGCTTCTCGGCCGCCCTGGTAAAATTCAGTTCCTGTGCCACCACGGTAAAATATTTCAGTGAGCGAAAATCCATAACTGCTCCCTCCTGCAGAGTTTTCTCTTTCTCACATGTCCGTCAAGGACTTGCGGCTCCCACCATGCGAATCCAGCAGATCCGCAGTCCTTCTCTGCACACCTGCCACAGGTCCTGCTGTATGGCCCTACTGGATCACCTGCAGAATGCACTGGGCTATGTACTTCATTCCCGCATTGTTCGGATGCTGTGCCACAGCCGCCTTGCTGCAGGTATGCCCGATTCCGTTGGCATCGTAAGCAAGTTCATTTCCAAAGACATACGGCGAGCCGGATGCCGTCACATACGGGTCCACGGAAACCGCGGACAAATCCACATAGGCAAGACCATATGCCGCCGCGCACTGCTTCTTCACCGTCTCTTCCACGGCATTATTCCAGAAATTTCCGACCAGAACGATCTGTGCATTCGGGGCTTTGGCACGAATATATTGTATCAGAGCCGGGAAATCCGCCGCAAATCCGTTTGCGTCCGGAATGGCGTTCTCTCCGAGCTGAATCGTAACCAGCTCCAGCTCCGGTGACAGATACGGATCGAGCAGATACAAAACCTCCGCCCTTTTGCCGAAATTGATTTCCCAGATGGCGTAGTTGAACGCCGCGCTGTTATAGGCTTTTCCCTTTGCCGCGCAGGATGCCGCCAACACGGAAGACACCTGATGATAGTAATCATTCTGCTGCGTAGTTGCGCCCATGCCCATTGCATCCGGCCAGTAGCTCTGCCTCGGGTGCATGGTAATGCTGTTGCCAATCGCAAGGTAATCGTAGCCGTTTCCCGGGCTCCAGGATCCGCTGGTGATCACCAGAATCAGATACTGATGATCCGATGCCGTAAGCACTGGAACAGTCATGGATACCGCATCCGTGCCCACCGCAGTCGGAACCTTATAGTAGACTCCGCATCCGGTGTCGTAGAATGCCTGCAGGCTCTCGCCCGTGCGCAGTGTCCTTCCCGCCATCGCATTTTTCAGAGTCATCTGGATCAGAGCTGTATGGGTTCCATCCGCCCTTCCTCCGTCCGGGATGCGGAACGACACACTCCAGATACTTGCCCTCTCCTGGCCGCCCGCCATACTCATATAACGGATGCCTGCGTCGCTCTCTTTTGCTCCTGCGTAATTGATGATCCTCGTGCGGTCATTGTTCAGCACATCGAACAGACCCTGCTGCACGGCATCTGCCGCATCATCTGCAAGGAGCCGGACTCCGGCGGAATAGGACGCCACTTTGACTGACTGTACCGCAGATTTCGCATGCTTGTCCCCCGCTGAGGCCAGCCTTTTTTTCCCGGCAGCCGCCTCTGCAGAAATGCCGCATACTGTCCCAAGGGTCAGCACCGCAGCAAGACATGCTGCTGCCAGCCCGATGAATTGTTTTCTTCTGAACATATATGGATTTCTCCTGATGGTTTCCCATCGAAATTGTTTTGCAGGATTCTCGCAAAAAAGTATATGCACTTTCGAGAGTCTGATGTATAATACCAATGTTCGCACGATTTCCGGCAGGTGCGTACAGTCAGATGGGATGGTAGCTCAGCCGGGAGAGCGTCCGCCTCACACGCGGGAGGTCACGGGTTCGAGCCCCGTCCACCCCATTTCGTTGGAAGCCTTACAAATCTTGTAAAATCAAGGTTTGTGAGGCTTTTCTTTTCGTTTCCTCCACCGTGCGATGTGGTCTATCGTGGTCTGTCATAAGTCTGGAGCCCGCAGCATCCCTTTGCCGCTTCTTTTTAGTATTTCTTCCGCATCGTGAGGATATTCTGTCCATCCTGATAGTCATAGAGCACAGCATCCATGTTCTTCCGTACCAGAAAAATGCCGAGTCCGCCAACCTCCCGTTCCTTCGAGGAAAGTGACAGATCCGGTGCCGACTCCTCCAGCGGATTGAACGGAATTCCCTGATCCAGCAGGCGAAGCTCCAGGATCCGCTGCTCTTCATCCACGGAAAGCTCCAGCGTCACCTCGCCCTCTGCGCCCGGATATGCATAATGCGCCACATTGACGTAGGCTTCCTCCAGAGCAAGCTCTGCCTGCAGCAGTATCCTGGGAGACACCAGCTCCCCCAGCCCGCTGTCCAGAAAAGCCGTCGCCTTCTCCAGATTGTCCATGGCTGCTCCCATGGTCAGCTGCCTGTGCATAGATTCTCACCTTACTCAATGGTCATGATATCCGAAAAGCCGGTGATATCGAACACATCCTTCACCTCACTGGAGGCGTGCACAATCTTCATGCTGCCCTGCTTGTTCATAATCTTCTGGGCAGACAGAACCACACGCAGTCCCGCCGAAGAGATGTATTCCAGCCAGCCAAAATCCAGAATCAGCTCTGTAATGCCGTCCAATGCGCCTTTTAATTCCTTTTCCAGCGTAGGGGCCGTCATGGTATCCAGTCTTCCCTCTACGGAAACGGTAAGCTTTGCGCCCTCTTTTTTCTTCTCAATTTCCATCGTAGCATCCTCTCCTGCCGTCTTATTCTCACGGATCTGCCCATACGGCTTCTCCGGCACTCTGCTTTTTTGTGCTGCAGCTGTTTCAGGCCGCATGCAAAGGTATTGTATCATATTCCTTCGGCATGCCGCGCCGCCTTTCTGGAAAAATCACACATTGCCCAGACGATGCTCATTCCCGCTGCAATCCCGAGTGCAACCGCAAAGGTCTGCAGGCCGTAGGAAAGCGCCTCCTTCGCCTGTCCCCTTGCTGCATTCAGCATACAGTAATACAGGCTGCTCCCCGGAATCAGAGGGATCTCCGACAGGGCAAAAAAAGGTGTGGACGGTGCCTTACAGATTCGCGCAAGAATTTCCGCATACAGGGCCGCTGCCACACTCGCCGCAAGGCTCGGCACAAACATCCCGTGAAAAACCTGCCTGCTTCCCAGATAGCTCAGCCAGCACAGAACGCCGCCGACTGCAATCAGTGAAAGATGATCCCGGCGGACACGGAAAATCAGTCCGAAGCCTGCAGATCCCAATCCTGCCATAATCAGCTGAAGTACAATCCGTTCCATCACATCCACCTCGCAATGCCCAGTGCACTCATGACACCCAGTACCAGAATTCCTGCAAGAAGGATCGCCTGAATCAGCCGCAGTGCTCCGGAAATCGTATCTCCCAGAAGAAAATCGCGAATGGCATTCGTAATCATGATGCCCGGAATCAGCAGCATGATGTCGCCAATCATCACCTGATCCACATGCAGGCCCGGGAAAATTCGCCCTGCCGCGCTGACCAGAAGTCCCATCAGAAAAGAAGCAAGGAAGGTATAAACCGTATCATTCATGCAAATCGGCGCAAAATAAACCTGCAGACACCAGACCAGCAGCCCTCCCATCGCCGCAATCGCACCGTCCCTGGCATCGCCGCCGAAGAAAATGGCAAATGCGCCTGCCGCAATCATACATCCGGCAAGAAGCTCCTTTTTTCCAACATGCTGTGCCGTAATGGCTTCCAATCTGGTCCGGAGCTCCTCCACAGAAAACGGATGACCACAGTAATCTCTGCTGAGCTCATTGATGTCATCCAATCTTGTAAAATCATTGGAGTTCGCCGTACGCACTCTTCTCGTCTGTGTCCGGATGGTGCCATCCGGCATCTCCATCGTAATGACAATGCTGGATGGAATCACAAAAACATTCATGTCCTTTGCTCCATAGGCATATCCCATCCGCCGCAGCGTATCTTCCGCTCTGTAAATTTCTGCGCCGCTCCCAAGGAGGGCCTCTCCCATATCAAGAAGCGCCGGAAGGAAACGATCCCTTGCCGATGGAGCTTTGCTGTCTTCGTTCTGTCTTCTTTGTTCTGTCATGCCCTGGCTTCATTCTCCTGTCTCATTCGCCTGCAGTCTTATACCTCGCTGAGGCAAAACCGCGAAGGCGGTTTTGCCGAATGCGGCAGTCGGTGCATCTGCAGACAGCAACAACTTATCACAAGGGAAAACGTCTGCAAAGCCTTTTTCTGCCTGCACAGACTCTGCACTCCTGTGCTATGATGAAGTGCAGTGATTTTCAAATTCATTCAAGAAAGGAAAGACTTCTGCCATGAAGATTACGAAGGTAAGGCTCGGCACCATTTCCGTCCCGCTTCGCGTGCCGTTCAAAACCGCGCTGCGCCGCGTGGATGCCGTCAATGACGTCATCGTAGAAATTCTCACTGATACTGGTGAAAAGGGCTATGGAGAGGCTCCGCCGACCGGTGTCATCACAGGCGATACCACCGGTGCCATCATCGGGGCAATTCAGGATCACATTGCGCCCAAGCTGATCGGTCTTAATATCGATTGCTTCGAGGATGTCATTCAGACCGTCCAGAGCGCCATTGTGCACAACACCTCCGCCAAGGCCGCTGTGGATATGGCCTTGTATGATCTTTACGGACAGCTGTATCACATCCCGGTTTACAAGCTCCTCGGCGGTGCAAGAAAAACCATTACAACCGACATCACCATCAGTGTCAATTCTCCGGAGGAAATGGCCCGTGATGCCCGTGACGCAGTTGCACGCGGCTATGACACCCTGAAGACAAAGGTCGGCATTGATCCCTCGCTGGATGTGGAACGCCTTGCCGCAGTCCGTGAGGCTGCAGGCCCGGATATCCGGATCCGGATTGATGCCAACCAGGCCTGGACACCGAAGCAGGCAGTCCGCATTCTGGACCAGATGGAGGAAAAGGGGCTCGGACTGGAGCTCGTGGAGCAGCCGGTCAAGGGAACGGATTTTGATGGTCTGAAATACGTCACCGAGAACAGCTTCGTACCTGTTCTTGCGGATGAGGCCGTCTTCAGCCCGGAGGATGCTCTGCGCATCATGCAGCATCACGCTGCGGATATGATCAACATCAAGCTGATGAAGTGCGGCGGTCTGTACAATGCACAGAAGATTCTCGCCGCCGCGGAGGTCTACGGCATGGAGTGCATGCTCGGCTGTATGCTGGAGGCCAAGGTTTCCGTCAATGCCGCCGTTGAGCTTGCCTGTGCGAAGCAGATCATCACCCGCATTGATCTGGACGGCCCGGTTCTGTGCCGCGAGGATCCGATCCTCGGCGGTGCTGTTTTCCAGGAGAAGGACATCACCGTCAGCGACGATCCGGGCCTTGGCATCCGCGGCTTTGAGGCTGGGCGGCTTGTCTACCTTGACTAAGGCATAGATCTCCCCCTTCGGACTGCTGGAGGAACTTTCCGGTGTGTCCTGCCGGGTGTCCTTGCATACACCGCACACAAAAGCAGGAGGAGGAATCCTGTTTGGGGTTCCTCCTCTTGCTGTATCTTACAGTCATCCTGTCTCTTTGACAATCGCGTTCTGCCGGAGGAAATCCGCCCAGAGCTCATACGCGGAGGCCTTCAGATGCACGCCATCCCCCGTCAGCTCCTCGCGAAGATCTCCGTTCTCATCACAGACCGCCGGGTTCATGTCCAGATAGAAGATATCTCTTCCGTTGGCCAATGTCGCAATCGCCGCATTCCTCTCCACCAGGTTGACGTTGTTCGTCACGGGATCCGAAGAGGAAAACGCCTTGCTGACATGCATGTTTCCCTCAATGTAGAGGATCGCATCCGGCTCTGCCTGCCGGATTCTCTCCAGAAGAGCCTTATACTTCTCCACATAATTCACGGTCGTCGGCATACCGATTTCATTGATTCCCATGGAGACATAAATTTTACCATAAGAGTGATTGTCCAGAACCTCCTGCAGTGTCTGTTCGTCCTCCCAGACGCCATGCGTATACAGTGGAAGACTCTTGTCCAGCACGTTGTAGACCGACAAGGACTCCTTGGCCCAGAAGCTCGCGATGTCCTTCAGGGAGCTGTAGTCCCGGAATCCATCCGTCCGGGAATCTCCGATGAACAGCGCATCGGAGAAATACGAATCGTCCGGCACACTCTGCAGATAATAATAGGTTCCGTCCGGCGCAAACATTCCGCTGGTTGCGGTCTCAAAGACCGTTCCTGCCGGCGCCTGATACGCGGTATTCGTGTTCCCGTAGTCCGTTGCGGGGGCGACCTTGCTGTTCACTCCGTCCGGAATCTCATAGGTGACCGGCTCCGTCTCTTCCTGCGGCTGCGATCCGGCGTCCTCCGGAATCTCCTCAAACCCGGGAAGCGCATCCGCAGAAGCTGCCGAAGAGGCGCTCTCCTCTCCCGCCGCTTCCGCTGTGGAATCTCCCTGCTGATCTGCCAGCTCTTCTGCGCTCTCCGGTCCGGGTGCCGACTTTGCATGCAGGAAAAGAAGAAACGGCACGGCCGTAATCAGAAGCGCTGCAAGAAGCGGCATCTGCCCGATGCCTTCTGCAAGCCTTTTCTCTCTCCCCGCTCCCTTGTGAGATCTCTTTTCTCTTTTTTCTTCCTGTTCCAAATAATCTCTGTTCAAATGATTGCTGTTCTCTCTGCCTTCTTTTGACGTGAGCCCGCCGGAAGGCCTGATTTTCTTCTGTTCTTCTTAATCGCTGAAATCTTTTAATAGCTGAAATACATAAAGCGGTTCCCCGCCGAGTGAATGCTGTAATACATGCTGACCCAGAACAGCACCGTCAGAAGCGCCGTCATCCAGGGCTTTCTGCGGCAGCGAACCAGGGTCTTGAACACTGCCGGCACGCACAAAGCCGCCGAAGCTGCAAAGAACGGCCAGTAAATGCCGAGATACTTCAGAAAGTCACCGCTGTTCACCGCTTCTCCGCTCCCGAAAAAGGGAAACAGGCGCGCAAAATATGTCCCGATATCCGCCATCTTCGGAATGGCGAAAATCACCCACGTGAGCGGAATGGCAACAAGTACGTGGATGCGCCCCACAGCCCTGAGAAGTCCTTCTCTCCGTGACAGCAGATATTTCTCCGAAACAATCAGAAGTCCCAGGACAATGCCCCAGACCACATAGTTGAGCGTGCCGCCGTGCCAGAAGCCCGTCAATGCCCAAACGATCAGAAGATTGAAGATGGTCCTCGCCGTCCCCCTCCTGCTGCCGCCGAGAGGAATGTAGATGTAATCGCGAAACCATCGCCCCAGCGTTGCGTGCCAGCGGCGGTAGAACTCTCCGATGCTTCCCGCGGCATAGGGGTGTGCGAAGTTCTCCACAAAGGGAAAGCCCAGCATCATTCCGATCCCGGCTGCCATCAGCGAATATCCCCAGAAATCGTAGAACAGCTGGAAGGAATACCCGTAGGCTCCCAGCCATGCAAGCGGCGTCGAGATGCTCTCATATCCAATCTTGGAGATTTCATTCCAAAGGATGCCGATGCGGTCCGCCAGCAGTGTCTTCATGGCAAAGCCGATGGTCAGAAGAACCAGTCCGTCCTCAAAAAGCGCCGGTGTCACCTTCCTTCTGCTGAGCCGTCCTGCAAATCCGTCCCGATAACGCATAATCGGTCCCTGCGTCACCTGCGGAAACATGGTAAAATACGCGGCCGCCTGCACGAACGTCGGTCTGTTTCGGATTTCGCCCCGGAAAAGGTCAGCCTGCCAGGAAATCATCTTGAAAAGATAGAAAGAAAGTCCCACCGGAAGTGCAAAGGAGAAGGCAGTCTCCTGCTCCTGCGACAGAAGGGCCAGCACCTTGCAGACAACCAGAACTCCCGCATCCAGAGAGACAATCGCACAGAATTTCTTCCTCTCCCCGGATTCCCAAAGCGCACACCCTGCCAGATAATTGACAATCGTCAGAGCAATCAGAAGGACAGTCGGAAGAAGTCCTCCTGCCGCGTAGAAAACCACGCTGCCCGCGAAAAGAAGCGCGTTCCGGTATCTGCCCGGCACAAGATAAAACGCAATTAAAAAAACCGGCAGAAACACGCCAAGAAACTGCCAGTTTGAAAACACAAGGATATTATTCATATAGGATGATCGTTTCTCTCCATCTGCCTTTCACACCGCAGTCGAAAGGCAGGCGGAGATTATTGTTAATTTTTCTTCGCCGGGTCCTGATTCCAGGTTCCGATCAGCTGTGTCTCAATGGCAGAGATCGCCGCAGTGCTTCCTTCTGCATAAATAATCCGCCCGGATTCCATATAAATCTCGCGGCAGGAATCCTTCACCGTCTCCACCTCGGCCTGATAATTCGGTCCGGTGTATTCCGTGCCATTCATCTGCTGCGCAACGCTGTCATAATAGCTCTGTGCCTCTTTGCTGTCCGAAAAGCGGACATAGCACACGGAATATCCATTCTCTTCATCCGTCGCAAGATACGAATCCGACAGACTGGTGTAAGTCCCCGTCTCTTTCAGCGCAGCGCTGGTATCCTGAACCTGAAGGCCATTGTCCTCACAAATCTTCCGGAATTCCTTCCCTGTCGCAAGAAACTTCATGGAACTGCAGCCGGTCATGATAGCAAGAGCCGCAAGAGCCGCTGCTGCACACCGGAGCTTATGAAACTGACGTTTATGTTCTGTCATTCCCAAGGCCTCCTTTCTTCGGAATGGGATACCCTTCCATTATAACCTTTCCGATGAATTTATGGCACCAGGATTTTCTGATTTTAACGTCTACCTGAAGCAAAAATCCGCAAAGCTCACTCTTTTCTCCCGCCGGAAGGAGCATCCGGCACCGGATCACCCAAACGCTTGGTGCTCATCCGCATCACGCATTTTCCCTGAATCAGACTCACCCCGCTTCGGTACTCCTCATTCTCAATCCGGTGCAGGAGAACATGCACGGCTCTCTTTGCCATTTCACCGCGGTTGATGTCATAGGTGGTAAAAAACGGTTTCCCGGCACCGCCTTCCTCATAATTGTCAAAGCCGACCAGAGAGACATTCTCCGGCACGCGAAGTCCCATCTCCTGCAGCTTCTCCGAAAACACCTGCGCACTGCGGTCACTGCTGCAGAAGAACGCGCTCGGAACACTGCTTTCCGGCACCCGCAGCTCTGCCGCCTCATACGGACGACCTGTTTCCGGATCCCGGTCATCAATCAGCCAGCCCGCCGCATAGGAAAGGCCCTTCTCCATCAGCGCCTTCATGCCTCCCAGATACCGGTCATCAATGCTGTTCGTGGTGCGAAGGGTTCCTACAAAGCCGATGTGTTCATGTCCCAGCTTCAAAAGCTCCTCCACCATTCTTTGTCCGCCAAGAAAATTATTGGAGATCACGCTGTCATTGTTCCCAAGGATGGAGAGAGTGTCCACAAAAACCAATGGGATCTGCGCCGTATTTTCCAGATTCCGGACATAGGAAGGCTTCAGGGACCCGAGCACGAACAGCCCGTTTATATGCCGCCCGTCAAGAAGCCCTGGAAGCTTTCCTTCTTCTTCCTCCTCTTCAGAAACAAGCTCCAGAAGGCAGAAGCACCCCTTCTTCGCAAGCCGCACGGAAAGATCCCGGTAAACATTCCAGTACAGCGACAGCCGGTCGGTAAAGTAGCGGGCCGCCGCCACCACACCAACCGTATAATTCAGGTCTGTGCTCTGTTCCACTGCCCTGCTGCGCAGATACCCCATTTCCTGTGCGGCCTCGCTGATCTGCTGCCTTGTTGCCTCGCTGACTCCCTTCTGGCCGGAAAGTGCTTTTGATACTGTGACAATACTGACGCCGCATCTCGTGGCGATATCGCTCAATGTGACACTTTTGCCCATAATCTAGTCCCGAATCTTTTTCTTCCCTTTCCCTGCTCTGTCTGATTCCCTTTCGGACAGCCCTCTGCCTGCCGTTCTGTGCTCACTGCACCCTCGGTGCGGCTACGCTCTCCCTTTCCACCAGAAGACTGTCCACGAACTGAACCTTCGGGCGGCATCCGGGCTCCGTCCTATTCTGGATCACTGCCTGCACTGCTTTCAGTGCCATCTTCTCCATGTCGACATGGAAGGTGGTCAGTTTTTTCCCGAGAGGATTCCCGTACAGATAATCGTCATAGGAGGTCAGTGAAATGTCTGTCGGAATCCGAAGTCCTCTCTGCTCCAATGCATCCGCGAGAATCGCCGCGCCGTAGTCGCTGCTGCAGGCAAAGGCGGTCGGCATTGTTCCGGGAAGCGTGATGCCCGTTTCCCTCTCATCCTCTGCGCGTCTGTCCTTCAGAATCCACTCCGGTTGAAGCTGCAGCTTATTGTCATCCAGACACTTGAGATATCCATAAAAACGATCCTGAATATTCCGCGATACTTCCGGCGTCCCGACAAAACCGATGTTCTGATGACCGTGGTCAATCAGGTACTGCGTAGCCCGATACATCCCGATTCCATTGTTGGAGAGCACCGCGCTGCAGTTATAGTCCGGATCACGAAAATCCAGAAGAACCGTGCGTTCCTCCGCCTTCTGCATAATACGCTCCAGATAGCTCTTCCCGATTCTTCCAATGATGATCAGCTGATCCGCTTTCCCGGACTCCAGACACCTGGGAAGAGACGGCTTTGCCGCCATCTCTTCCTCCTTCGTCAGAATTTCAAGTGCCGAATACATCCCATGGCGTGAAAGGCAGAAGGCAACCTTCTGATACATTTCCCAGTAAAAAGAAACACCGATGCGCATGTAACGGTCCGACACCAGAATTCCAATGGTCTCCTGCGGTTTTTCCTTTTTCTCATAGCGGGCCATATCATAGCCGCACTCCCGCGCCGTCTCCATGATCCGGCTGCGCAGCTCTTCGCTGACACCCTTTCTTCCGGCAAGAGCATTGGAAACCGTAACGGTACTGACGCCTGCTTTCTTCGCGATGTCACTTAATTTGACTGATTTCCTGGACATAGTGCACTCCTTCCGGTTCGTCATGACATTTCATGCGGTGCATCAGAATCCGTATGGCCTCCTGCACCAGTCCTTCCTCATCCGAAAGAATTCTCTCCTCCCGGCGCGGCAGCTCTCCGCAGATGATGACTCTTCCCTTCTCCGGAAGCGCAGAATTCTCAAAGCCTCCCGTACACAGCAGGGCGTCGCATCCGGAAGAATCGGCTTCTCTTGCGTTGCGGAATACGTTCCTGCGCTCATACAACGGCATCCCATAGAATTCCGCGAGTGCACTCCAGAATCCATACTCGCGGCTCCGCTCCTCATCGGTCTCGTCTGAGAGAAGAACCATGCCCGGATTCCGGATTCCTTCCCGGTGCAGCCTCGCCACTGCGTCATACACGGCATGATAGACGTCAGAAACCACATAATCCGCTCTGACGTAAATACTCCACCCGCCTATGACCACGATGGGGAGCATATAGCGGCTGCGGATCACCGCAATTTCATCACTGGTCCACGGTCCGATGAGAAAAAGGCCTTCGGTCTCCGGAAGGACCTTCTCCATACTGATCACCGCACCGCGCCGCTCTGCCTCCCGAACCAGAAGACGCGTCAGCTTGCTCCAGCGTTCCTTCCGATGCAAGGGAATGTGTGGAACCGTCATTACCGCAATGCTCCTTCGTTCCAGAGGCTCTTCTCTTCGCTGTTCCTCGTACCGGTACTGATACCCCAGCTCATCCGCCTTGGCCCGGATCTTCTCCCGCAGCTGCCTGCTCACGCCCGTTTTCCCGGAAAGCGCATTGGAAACGCTGACAACACTGACGCCAACAGCATCGGCTATGGTCTTTAAATTGATGCTTTTTCTCGGTCTCATCTTTCTACCCCGCTGAGGCAAAATCCGCGAAGGCGGTTTTGCCGAATGCGGCAGCCGGTGCGCCAGCACCGATGCTGCTGTTTGAAAGTGACATATCGATGTCGCTTTCAAACTTACCCCGCTGAGGCAAAATCCGCGAAGGCGAATTCTCTCTGTATGCAGAGTGCCGCTAAGCGGCACTCTAAATAGGAGAAGCTGTCATCAGCTGTATATTATGCTTTGTTTTAGTTGTAGAAGAGTATAGCGGATCAGCGTTTTGACTGCCATATCATTCCGGTGCTTTCGGTTATTTTAATAATTTTTAGCGGGATCTTGGCAGAATCTTTATATTTCCGGTGCCTTTTTTGATGCTCTCACAACAAGCAGGCCGGTTATGGTATACTTTGATTTACATAGAAGCGCAGCTGCGTTTTCTTAAAACAATCGCGTCCGTCTTATATGTGGACCGATGCATCCGGGGATCCGTTTTGGCGGCTTTCCCGTCATGTGCCGCAGGGAGGCTGCGGCAGGAAAGGAGTACCAATGGATTCTGTAAACTCTTTGGCAACGCAGGGGACCAGCACACTTTCAACCGTCATCACCGTAGTTCTGTGGGTGCTTACGATCATCGCCACCTGGAGGATTTACGAAAAGGCCGATCAGGCAGGCTGGAAATCCATCATTCCGATCTACAGTGATTACATCCGTTTCAAGATCACCTTCCGTTCCGGGTGGTTCTTCCTGCTGATGTTCATCCCGGTTTTGAATATCGTGATCTACATCATGCTGCAGAATAAGCTTGCCAAAGCCTTCGGCCATGGCATTGGCTTTACACTCGGTCTGATTTTCCTTCCGACCCTCTTTACACTGATTCTCGGATTCAACAGCGATACCTATCAGTTCCCGGAATAAGAAATCCAGGATAGGAACAGTTTTCATGCGAACAGGCAGCAGTAAACATCTGCCAGACACAGATGTCAGAATCCCCGGGATGCAGGAAGACCTGCATCCCGGGGGTTCTTTTTAGCTGATGGCCGGAACGGACAACTCACGAATTTCCGAATTCATAGCGGTAATAATCCATCACGAGAGACACCTTTTTGTTATCCTCGAAGGTGCTCTTTAACTGGTTGACAGGATAGGTGACCGGCTTATCCTCCAGCACCTCCACCACGCCGAGGGCCGCCTGATAGGCCATGCGCTCCAACGCCTCCACTGTGAAGGCCGCCGTATGCGGCGTCACGATGACATTGTCCATATGAAGAAGCGGGTTGTCCGGCTTCGGAAGGTTCCCTTCGAAGACATCCAGCGCTGCTCCCATGATCTTCTTCTCACGAAGCGTCCGGATCAGTGCCTCTTCATCCACCACTTCGCCCCGGCCGGTGTTCACAAGGTATGCCGTCGTTTTCATGCAGGAGAGCTCTTTTTCCCCGATCATGTGGCGCGTTGCGGTCGTGCCCGGAAGGTGAAGCGAGAGGAAATCCGCCTGACGGATCACCTTTTCCATGTCCGGCTCCAGCATGCAGTAATCCAGCTTCTCCGGCGACTCAATATGCCGGTTGTAGCCGATGACCTTCATGTTGAGGCCGTATGCCGCCATCTTCGCAACCTGCGTTCCGATGTTTCCCATACCGATGATACCGAGCGTCTTTCCGGAGACATTCTCTCCGAGACGCTTTCTCACCTCCATGTTGCCTTCCTTGAATTCGTTGTTGTAATCAATGGATCCCTTTGCCAGCATCAGAATCAGCCCGATCGTGTATTCCGCCACGGCCCGCTTGTTGGAGCTCGCCGCATTCGTCACCTGAATTCCCCGCTTCGTTGCCGCGTCCACATCAATACAGTCCACGCCGACGCCATGCATGGAGATCACCTTCAGCTTCGGGCACTGATCCATGATCTCCCCGGTCAGATGCGCATTCCGCGTCAGGATGCCGTCGCAATTCTTTCCCTCCTGCACCAGAGTCTTTGGATCAATTCCAGTCCCCTGCACCACTTCAAAGCCATGCTCCTTCAGTAAATCAATTCCCTTCTCATTGATGGGTTCCGTCACAAGAACTTTCATAGCTTACCTCTTCCTCCGCTTCTGCCGCAGCAATGTTCCAATCCTGCTTCTTGCGGCAGGTTCTGTCACCTTCATCACTTGCTGAGGCATCATCCGCGAAAACAATTTTGCCAAATGCGTCAGCCCGTGTAGCTCCGGTAATTGAGTGATGCCTCCATAAACTCAATCAGCTGATTCAGACCAAAAACCGGAACGCCGCTTTCCTTCGCAATCACATCTCCAAACGGCGCGAAGTTCGGGCATTCCAGAACAATGGCACCGGTCTTCGGATATTTTTCCATGTGCTCTCCTGTCATCCGGCGGATGCTCTCCCGGATCTTGTCCGGATCCCCGCTTTCATGGTTGTAGATAATCAGTTCGTTGAACTCCGACTGCTCCGGAAGATCACTCACGCAAATATTGTAGTCACGGGATGACCAGCCAGACTTTTCGAACAGCGAATCATTCATGAACTGCGCTCTTTCGGAGAAAATTCCGATCTGCTTCTGTCTGCCGATCATGGAGGCGATCATGGGGACCAGCGTCAGCGTCGTCGTGAACACAGGGATATCCACAGCATCCGCAAGCTCTCTCTGAAACCCCGCAAGAAACCCGCAGCAGGTAGTGATGGCCCGGCAGCCTTCCCTCTCCAGTTCCCTTGCCGCCTTGCAGAAAGCCCTTAAAAGGACCTCATCCGCATCTCGCGGGAGCTTTCCTCCCGTGAACACATCCCGCACCACCTTGTAGCAGACCGGAAAACCAAAGGTTGCCGCATTGCCGGGATCCCCCGGGATTCTCGGAAATTTCGTATCCATCATCAGAATGCCGATGTCCTGTCCGTAAAAAGTTCTTCCTCCCCGCATATTCATCCTGTGCTCCTCCTGTCGGAAACAGCAAAAAAGCAATGACTCCCCGGGATCTTCATCCTCGGGGCGCCATTGCCCATGCCTTTTGCTTTGATTTAATTGTTTACTACGATAACATTCCCGCCGATATTCTTCAAGACACCGTAAGGCGCAAATTTCACGGCGAATTCCAGGACAAATTTCTTGTCCTTCTCTTTCCTTGTCTGCACACGCCCTGCCTGCCATAATAACAGTGTACATGGACAGACGATCACGCAGTATCTCTCACGGCACCTTAACACCGGCAATGGAGTGAGGGAACTGCTGCAGCATGATTCTATAAGGAGGTTTCTATGTGCACAGCTGCAACCTATCAGACCAATGACTTTTATTTCGGCAGATCTCTGGATTTCGATTTTTCCTTCGGCGAGGAGCTTGTCATCACACCCAGAGAATATGTCCTGCCGTTCCGGCACCTTGCTCCCATGGAGAAACACTTCGCCATTCTCGGCATGGCTCATGTTGCGGATCAGTACCCGCTCTATTACGATGCCATCAATGAAAAAGGGCTTGGCATGGCGGGACTCAACTTCGTCGGCAATGCCGTTTACGCAAAGCCCGCACAGGGTGCCGTCAATGTCGCACAGTTCGAATTCATTCCGTGGATTCTGGGGCGCTGTGCTTCTCTGGAAGAAGCCAGATCCGCGCTCTTTGAAATGAACCTGACGGATACCCCCTTCAGTCCGCAGCTTCCCCCGGGACAGCTTCACTGGATCATCGCCGACGCATCCGGCTCCATCGTCGTGGAATCCACGGCAGACGGCCTTCACGTCTATGACAATCCTGTGGGCGTTCTCACCAACAATCCGCCCTTCCCGCAGCAGCTCTTTCTGCTGAATCAGTACATGGGGCTGTCCGAGAAGCAGCCGGAGAATCACTTTGCTCCCGGACTCCCGCTTCAGGCCTACAGCCGCGGAATGGGGGCTCTCGGCCTTCCGGGCGATCTTTCCTCTACGTCGCGCTTTGCACGCGTTGCCTTCACGAAGCTGCACTCGCTCTCCGGAAGCTCCGAATCTGAGAGCATCAGTCAGTTTTTCCACATTCTGGGGTCCGTGGACCAGCAGCGGGGCTGCTGCGAGGTCGGGGAGAACAGCTATGAAATTTCCCTCTACACCTCCTGCTGCAACGCGACGAAGGGAATTTACTATTACATCACCTATGAAAACCACCAGATTTCCGCGGTCAATATGCACCATGAAAATCTTGATACCACGGACCTGATCCGCTTCCCTCTTATTCAGGGACAGCAGATTCGTTATCAGAATTAGTCTTTACCAGAGCTTTTTGCGTGCATCCTCCGCGCCCGCGAACGGTCCGGGGATCACATCAATGCCGCGGTGGCTTCCCAGATAATCCGTATCGAACGTAATCGGTGTTCCGTCCGGATTCTCATACGGCTCATTCGGCTCAAAGGCGTTGCCGAGGACCTCTGTGTTCACCATGCCACAGCGGAAGTCGCCGAGGAAGTCATACACATTCGTATTCAGCCTCCAGCTTCCGTCCTCCTCCTGCTGAACATCCACGGTCACCTCATGCTCCGTATCCACAAGGTTGGATTTCTCGTTCCGGCAGGCCTTCGCGCCGTCGAAATACGCATTGCCGTCCACCCAGACCGGAAGGTGTCCGAAATGTGCCTTTTCCAGCTTGCTCATATTCGGGACCTCTTCGTCCATATCGAACTGAGCAATCCACTCGTCGTAGGTCGGATACTCATCGAAGACGTGTGTTCCGACCTCACGGTTCTCCGCCTCCGTTCCATCATTGCTGTCATGACGGACAACAAACGGCGCGGACGGCCACTTCTGAACAAAAATGTTGTTATAGAAGCGGTCATCTCCATGAAGAATGGTCATAAAGCCCATGACCTCGGTGCGGTGCGGCATATGATACGGTGTGTAGCGCCAGCTGGTCCCATCGCCGACCATCGTGAAGGATCCGCAAATCAGGTTGTGAACCATCGCAACACCCTGCGTTGCAATCCGGAGAGAAGCATCGGACAGAAGAATATTGTTGTCAATCAGAGTCGGTCCGTGTCCGACCTCCACGAAGATGTCCTGGCACATCATGCCGCCTTTAAGCTGCTTCGCAAAGGCCGGCCGCTCATTGTCATGCAGAAGGTTCTGCGTGATGCGGGTTCCCTGTGCCTCCCAGTCGGTCCAGATGCCCATGGTGCAATTGTGAATGTGATTGCGGCGCATGATGACATCGATCGCAGCATGCATCTTAATGCCTGCGATCTCCGCTCCGCCGAGCTCCATCATGTTGTTGATATGATGGATGTGATTATCCTCAATAATGCTGAACACTCCGCCCTGACGGCCGATGATGCCGCCCTGCTCGCAGTTATGGATGTTGTTCCGGCGGATAATATGGCTGCCCACCTTCTCCTTGAGCCAGCCGTGGTACTGTCCCCGGCAGACTGCGTCGCGTTCCATCTGTGTCGGACTCTTCACATGGTGTCTTGTGAAGAAGTGATCATTCTCCGGATCATAATACTTTCCGACGGAAATGCCGGCGCACTTGCTGCCCCAGATCTCACAGTCCTCAATAATCCAGCCCTTGGACCAGTGCGGCCCGATCATGCCGTCCTGATAAGCTGCCGGCGGAGCCCAGGTTGTTGCCGCCTTGTTGATGTTGAAGCCGCTGACGGTGATGTAGCCGATTCCGTTCTGCTGCGGGAGGAAGCACTCTCTGCGAACCGTGATTTCCACATTTTCCTTCGTGGGATCCGCTCCCTGGAAATTGGCATAGATCACGGTTTCATTCGTCTCTTCATCCTGCTCGGCATACCACTTGCGCTTCGAAGCCTCCGGATCCCAGGAGCACTCATAGACTTCCCCGGCTTCACAGGCCTCCAGTGAGGTTGCCTCATACAGAGCCTGATCGTTCAGCCACACACATCCCGTGTGCTTGTCACGCTTTGCAAAATACCAGTCGCCGAACACATAGGTCGTGTACGGATTGTAGCTGCCGAACACCGTATTGTTCACGCGTGTCACCCAGACATTTCCCTTATACGGCTTCCAGTCCTTCACTTCCTCCGCACCGGTAATTTCTGCTCCCAGAGGCTCCGTGCTGCGGTAAGTAATGCGGGCACTCTCCGTGCCTGCATGGATCGGCTCCACATATTCGCGATAGGTTCCGGGAGCAACCAGTACCTCGTCTCCCGGCATTGCCGCCTTCGCCGCCTCATGGATCCAGCGGTACGGCATCTCCTTCGTTCCGTTGCCGTCGCGTCCGGCATTGATGTCTACATAAATTTTCATAAAATACCCCTTTCCTTTCCCCAATTTTCTGTTCTGTCACTGCCCGCAGATTCCCCGTGCGCGGCTGCCATCCCATCCGGTTTTCTCCGATCCGTCATCTGCTTCCCACACAAGGTCTTGAGACTAAGGCAAAGACGCTTCCGCTGATCCGTCCGAAATGACCGCCCCGGCAGTTTTCTGTTTCAGAATAAGCATAGCCTCTTGCAGAGTGTCCTGCTTTCCTTTTTTTGCGGGATCATTGCGGAAATATTGCGCGTTTCCTCCAGGATATCTCCCCTTCTCTGATCTCCTTGCCATTCAAAACTTGTCTGAAACGGGGCAATATCTGTCTTGCGTCCTGTTTCTCGCGGCGGTATAACAGTTTTCGTCAATTGAACAGAAAATGCGATGAACAGAACAAGTCCTCCCCTGATTTCTTTTCAGAGAGCCATCGGCTGGTGTGAGACGGCAGGAACGCCCGGGCAGGATATCCTCTGTGAGCAGCACACTGAACACATGATGCGTCATGCAGTAAGTGCCGCCGGATCGTCCGCCGTTACCGGACAGCCGTTGTTGGAAGACCAAAGACGGGTTAAGGGGTCACGTTAATCGTGGCAATCAAAGTGGTACCGCGGAAGCGTTTTTTCAGGCTTTCGTCTTTGCAGATTTTTGCGAAGACGGAAGCCTTTTCTGTTCGGCCATGCGGGCGGCACTATGCCTGCCTTCCCTGTTTTCCTCTTCGCACAGCACCTGAGACTGAGCACCAAGCAGAAAGGAGTTTTCATCATGAACAGTCTTGTGATCCTGTTGATCGCCGCCGTCGCACTTCTTGGCGGCTATATGCTTTACGGCAGATTTCTTGCCAAAACCTGGGGCATTGATCCCAAGGCCAAGACACCGGCTTACCTCCATGAGGACGGAAAGGACTATGTTCCTTCTTCCAAGCTGACTGTCTTCGCCCACCAGTTTTCTTCCATTGCCGGCGCAGGCCCGGTGCAGGGGCCGATCCTTGCAGCCGTCTTCGGATGGGTTCCGGTTCTCCTCTGGCTGCTTGTCGGCGGAGTTTTCTTCGGCGCTGTGCAGGACTTCGGTTCCCTGTATGCCTCCGTCAAGAATGACGGCAAATCCATCGGCATGATCATTGAGAAGTACATCGGCAAGAAGGGCAGACGCTTCTTTTCTTTGTTCTGCTGGCTGTTTACGCTTCTTGTCATCGCAGCCTTCACCTCCATGGTCTCCAGCACCTTCAATGGCTTTACCGCTGCTGCAGACGGAACAGTAACGATGAACTACAACGGCGCAGCTGCCGCAACCATCTCCATGCTGTTCATCGCAGCTGCCATGGTCTTCGGTCTTCTGCAGAAGCGCTTCTCCATGAAGGAGGGCGTTAAGGCTGTCGTTGCCATCGTTCTTCTTGCCGTTATGTTCGCTCTCGGCATGAAGCTTCCGTGGTACCTGACCGCTTCCCAGTGGAACTTCGTTGTTATGGCTTACCTGTTCGCTGCCTCCGTCATGCCGATGTGGCTCCTGATGCAGCCCAGAGACTATCTGACCACTTTCATGCTCCTTGGCATGATTATCGGCGCTTTCTTCGGTGTTCTGTTCGCTCATCCGGATATGAACCTGAATGCATTTAACGGATTCGCGGTCACTGCCGCCAATGGAAGCGTCAGCTACCTGTTCCCGACCCTGTTCGTCACCATCGCCTGCGGTGCGGTTTCCGGATTCCACTCCCTGGTTTCCTCCGGAACCTCTTCCAAGACGATCCGCAATGAGAAGGATATGCTGTTCGTTGGCTACGGCGCCATGGTTCTGGAAACCCTTCTGGGTGTTCTGTCCCTGATCATCGTCGGTGCAGTTGCCGTGAACGGGAATGTTCCGGACGGACTGACTCCCTTCCAGATCTTCTCTGCCGGCGTTGCAGGCTTCCTGGAGAGCTTCGGTGTTCCGAACTCCGCTGCCAATGTATTCATGACCATGTGCGTTTCCGCTCTTGCCCTGACCTCTCTGGATTCTGTTGCCCGCATCGGCCGCATGTCCTTCCAGGAGCTGTTCACCTATGAAGGCGAGGGCGAGGCTCCCGCATGGCAGAAGCTTTTCACCAACAAGTACTTCGCAACCGCTGTTACCCTGGTTCTTGGTTATATCCTGTGCCTTGGCGGTTATCAGAATGTCTGGGCTCTGTTCGGCGCAGCCAATCAGATGCTTGCTGCTCTGGTACTCATCAGCATCGCAGTGTTCTTAAAGGCAACCGGAAGAAAGCACGCCATGCTCTACTTCCCGATGACGGTTATGCTCTTTGTCACCTTCACGGCGATCATCCTGAACGTCATCGGCAACGTAAAGGCATTCGCAGCAGGCACCGGCACCTTCCTTGTCAACGGCATGCAGCTGATCGTTGCCTGCTTCCTGATCGTTCTCGGCGTTCTGGTAGCTGTCACCTGCATTCGCAAGCTGGTCAGCACCGTTGCGGAAAAGAGGGCGGAGGCTTAACCTCTTCCAGACTCGCGTCAGTCTGCAGCAGATGGTGTCTGTTTTAAATAAAAGCCTATAAAAAAGTTCCTGCCCCCCGGAGTTCTACTCTCAGGTGCAGGAACTTTTTCTGTTCTTCCTTTTGCTTACCGCCCGTTTTCCGATCAGGTAATCCCGCAAGGCTGCCACTTTCAAGCTCGCGGGCCTTCCCTCTCTGCCCGTACAGCATCCATGGATATTCAAGGACTTTTCTCAGACTCCGCGGTATCGTTTCTTCAAATAGAAGGAAAACCCGAGAAGTCCGACGGTCTGCAGAAGCTGGAACACGACGGAAGACCATACAATCGCCACGTCCCGGTTCAGTACCGTATAGGTTCCCATCTGCATTCCCGTTGCCGACAGAATATAAATCACGGCAAGCACCGCCGCCGTCAGCTTCAGCTTCCGGTCGTTCAGGAAAATTCCCGTAATAAAAACACCGAGCGCAATGGCGATCAGCATGCCGACGTACTTAAACGCATGCGTATTGTTGTAAAGCGTCCGGAAGGCTTCCATGGCTTCCGCATCCGCAGGATCAAACACCAATGAAAGGTCTGCCACGAAGCTCCGGTACACCCCGGCGAAGATATCATAAATGACCTTCACTCCAAGAAGAATCCCTGCCCAGACCTCCAGAAGCTGCAGCGTGGAATAGCTCGACAGCGCTGAAATCCGATCCGGCAGAACCTCCTCCTGAAGCTTTGCCATCTCATAATAATCCTCTCTTGGAATTCGTTTCCGGCATCTTGCCAGCGTCCAGTAAGCCTGAATGAACACGCATCCGGTCAGTGCCACCTGCAGAAACGATGTCCCGATCTGAATAGTCCAGGTAAGCTGATTCAGCATGTCCGGGCTGGCCGAACCATGCCGGTTGATGATCATCCGCGCCGCACCGCAGATTCCCGCGGCGGCGAGATTGATCCATGCTGTTTTCTGAATCGTCTCCGATAAAATATGTGTGCGCCCGTTTACAAACATCTCGTTCTCCAAGTGATCTCTTTTCCTATTCGCAGTACAGCGAATGAAACAGGAGGTCCCGAATACAGGCACAGACACCCTTCTCAGCGGACAACAAGGCTCGCTGTAATATCCTTTCCAAGGACCGCGGAAGCCGCCGCAATGGTATCCGGGCTCTCTGCCGTCATGAACCATGTGTACGCCTGCTTCGGTGCTCCGTTCACTCCGATCAGGCCATAATCAAGCCCCTGCGCGATCTCACTGACATCCGATCTCTGCCGATTGATAATAATGCCGTCAATGTGCTGATTGACATTGGCCTGATTGATGGCAAAAACAACATCTGCCGCCTGCATCAGCTCATTGGAACCCACCGCCGCACTGGAGGTGAAGCCGACCTCACTGAGTACAATGGAACGCACCTGTCCCGCCGGATTCAGGAACTGCTTCTGGCACATGAAGTCCGTCAGGACATCAATGTTGGACATCGTTATATAGCGGGATGCCTGATTGTGCGTCACCTGCGGCTTCGAGGTCAATGTGTTGGGCTCATAGAGCGGGAAGTTATACGGATGGTTGGACAGCGACCAGTCAAAATTGCCCTCGGATGTAATCTGCGCATTCAGCTGCGTCAGAAACTCTCTTGAACCATAATGGAGCGCCGGGTTGTCCGACTGCCACTCCTGGTCCGTTGCCGCATAGACTCTCGCGTTTGCGTTCTGTGACTTGATGCCATTGTAGAACACGCGGAGCTCATCTGCATATGCCTTTGCAAATCCTGCAAGTCCTGCAGAAGGATCCATGTAGTTCCATTCATTGCGGGCATTGACCTCATTGCCGACAATCCAGTTGTCCACCGTGCCGTGTCCGGTTCCGGAATAGCGCTGTCCGAGGAAGGAGGCAACCGCCTCCAGCTCCTCGAGGCCCGCCTGGTCCACCGTATTGAACATATAGTAATTGGCTCCCACGCCGCGGGAGAGCGGGTGAATCAGAATGCCGCTGTTGGCGCCGCACAAAAGGATCAAATTCACCTGAATTCCCGCCGCATTCATCGCCGGAACAATGACATCATACTGGCCGACGATACCTGCATTGAATGAATAATTCTTTCCATTATAGGAATAATTCACTCCTCCTCCGGAAATCATATCGCCGACAGGGAGATTGTAGCTGATCTGATTGACTCCCATCGCCTTCAGCGTCTTCGTATCCCGGATCGTCTCCGCCGCCGGAAGAAGTCCCTTTTTGCCTCCGTCATGTCTTGCCTGCGTGTGCGCGGCAGCTGCCTCCGGGTTCAGAATATACATATCGTTAGAAAGGTCCTTCAGCGCTCCGGAGGAGACACCGACGATCGTGAATTTCTTGTACAGCATGGATGCCGCCGTATTGTTGCCAAGCGGGAACGTGAACACCGCTGCTGCTCCCGCCGGAGCCTTCGCAACCTCTGCACCCTGCACGCCAGACATAGCCGGATCCTGTGCATAGAGATGGTACAGACCATCATCCGTTGCCGCTACACCCGTGGCAGTCACCACAACATTCTTCCCCTGAATCACGACAGAAGAAATCGTAACCCCCGTGGCAGCTTTGGCTGCTGCCGCTGTCCTCGTGCTTTTTTTCTTCGCCGCGGATGTGGATGCCGCACACACCGGCAGTGCCGCCAGTGTGCTGACCGCCAACGCCGCAGCTGTCAGCATGGAAATCAATCTTGCCCTCATAAGTTTTCCCCGATCCTTTCCGAAGATGCTCACTCTCATCTTCATACCTCACTGAGGCAAAAGCCGCAAAGGCGGTTTTGCCGAATGGGGCAGCCGGTGCGTCAGCACCGATGCTGCCGTTTGAATGTGATCACATTCAAACTTAAATCTTGTGACAAACGATCCGTTTTATTGTAAACTTTCAGGCGATTGAACGATAGTGGCAGGAAAGGAATATTATGCTTTCTTATTCTGTATGGAACCGTCAAACCGGCCAGAAGCAGACCATCGCACCGGTCTGCTACGAGGACTGCATGAATCCCGGAAAGGTCCGCGCCATTCCGGTCCGGAAAACAAGATCCAGAGATGCACTGACCCTGCAGAGCGGAGATTCTTCCGTCACGATTCCCTTTTCTGACTTAAAAAGCGGCAAAATAGAAATTGCAGAGCAGGAGTTCATCCCCGTGCTCCCCAGACAGGCTCCCCGCTCCTGCAATCCGTGTACAAACTGCGGGAGATGCAGCTGGTAGCCGCCCCACGCACCATCCCAAACAAATTCTGTGTTCCATCCGGAGCTCTATGAATAAAATTCATCACTGCTCTTTCCGGTTTAATCCTCCACCCGGATCCGGGTGTGGCTCCCTCTCTCTCTCTCCTTGTGAACCAGAATCTGTCTGCCAATACGATGCTGCAGCTCGGTGACGTGCGAAATAATCCCAATCAGCCGTTCTCCGCCTTCTGTCAGCCCCTGCATGGCATTCATCGCCTGATCCAGAGTATCCTGATCCAGCGAGCCAAAGCCCTCGTCAATGAACATGGTATCGAGCCTGATCCCGCCGGCGTGGGCCTGTACCTCATCCGACAGCCCGATTGCCAGAGACAGAGAGGCCAGAAAGGACTCTCCTCCGGAAAGCGACCGGACGCTCCGCACGGAGCCGTTATAATGATCAATGACGTCCAGATCCAGTCCGCTCTGGCTCTTGCTGCCCGCACTGGCAGTATCGCTTCGCTTCAGGTCATACTGACCGCCCGACATGATTTCCAGACGCTGATTGGCCCGACGGAGAATCCGGTCAAACAGCGACATCTGCACAAAGGTCTCCAGCTCAATCTTGGCCTTCCCGTTTCCCACATTGCCGGATGCTGTAAGAGAAAGCGCATTCATCTCCTTGTAACGCTCCTCCGCAGCTTTTGCCTCTCTGCTGTTCTCAAGGATCCTGTCCAGGCAGTTCTGATTGATCTGCCTGCGGCCCGCAAGCTCTGCTCTTCTTTTCTCATTGACCGCCTGACAGGCCGTGTTGTTCTCCAGATTTCTCTGATCCTGCTCCAGGTCAAAATCCGGTGCTTCTGCAATCTGCTTCCTGAGGTTCTGCAGCTCGCCATCCAGGATCTGCAGTTCTTCCTTTTTCTTCTGGAGGCTTTGTCCTGCTGCATCCATTGCTGCCTGCAGTCTCTGTCTCTTTTCCCTGATTCCTGCGAGAGTCTTCCTGGCCTCTTCCATCGATTTATAGGAAAGCCCCGCCTTTAGATTCTCCGCCGTCTTCTGCAAGGCGGACAACTCAGCTTCCAGCCTTCCTGCTGCCTCACGGCATCTGGACAGATCCTCCTTCTGCTGCTCCAGCTTTCTGGTCAAATCCGGAAGAATCCGCTGCTCCAGGTCAGCGCGGCGCTCCTTCCTCCTCTCAAGATCCCTGATTTTCGTCTCACAAAGAGCCAGCTCCGTTTCCAGTACCTGCTTCTGCTCCGCAGCCTGCTTCCGCAGCGCAGCCCGCCCGACCGGCACCTGCCCATCGATAGGGGAGAGCACTTCTTTTGCTTTTGCTTCCAGTCCCCTCCAGACATTCTCCAGATCAGCCCGTTCAACGACAAGGGCCTTTTCCTTCTCCTGCAGATCCTGTGCCAGTTCCTCCTGTCTCTTCTCGCGCGCAGGATTTGCCTTCTCCAGTTCAATCCGGCATGCATCCAGCTGCCGGTCTTTCTGGATTTCCTGTTCCAGAAGAGCAATCCTTTCCCCGCAGGTCTCCAAGGCCTTCCCCACAAGCTCTGCACTGGAAAGGTCATCCTCTGCACCGGACAGCGCGTTTCTTCTCTCCTTAAGATTCTCCTGTATTCCAGCCACCGTGGCCTTCTGACTGCTGCAGGCGGCAGACGCTTCGGATGCCTTCTTCGAAGCCTCCTCCTGCGCCTTCTGAGCGGCCTCTACGTCTGCCTGTGACGGAGCTGCCGCCGATGTGTGTGCCGGTTTGGGATGAACGGTCGATCCGCACACAGGGCAGGCGCAGCCATCCTGAAGCTGCTCTGCCAGAATTCCTGCCTGCTCGCCGAGAAAACGCCGGTTCAAATCGTGGAACACTTCCGATGCCGCTTCGGACTCCTTCTGCGCCTTTTGCGCAGAAAGGATGGCATCATTCAGCTGCTCTGATGATGTCTTCCACCGCGCATAGGTCTCTCCCAGTTCCGCAAGGCTCTTTTTGCGCACTTTCATTTCATTCTGCTCGTTCCTGTGTTTTTCCAAAAGGGCCGGAATCTCCCGAAGTTCTGCCAGCTCTGCTTTTTGGTGCTCTGTCTCTTCGTGATAATTCTGAAATTCCGTCTGCTGCCTTCCGAAGGCTTTCTCGGACCGCGCAAGCGCAAGAGCCTTTTCCTCAGCAGCCTCCGCCTCCTCGATCAGCCGGCTCACATTCGCAATCCGCTCCGATCGCTTATCCCGCTCATTGCAGGCTGCATTCAGCTCATCCGGCACGTGATCCATTTCCGCCCGCTCCTTGTCTGCCGCATTCCTGTCTCCAACAAGCCTTTCTCCGAAGTTTCTAAGATCCTCCTGCTCCTGTTTCTTATCCTCCAGCTCTCTTTGCAGTTTTGCCAGCTCTGTAAGAAGCTTCGTCAGCCGTGCGTACTCCGGGAGCTGCTTCTCCTCAATTGCAGCTCTTCCATCCAGTTCGGATATTTCCGCTCCCTCCCGGTCAGCCTGCTCCTTTTCCTTTTCCAGTTCTGTCAACTCATCCGCCAGAGCTGTCCTGTGCTTCTCTGCCGCCTCCAGATCTTCCCGGCTCTTCTTCGTCCCCCGGGCGATCGCGATCTGACAGTTCAGGCGGGCGGCCTCTTTTCTCAGCCTCCCGCTCTCCGTCTCCTGCTTCTCCAGCTCGCAGGTATCTGACTCTATCATCCTTTCGACCAGCGCCAGAATTTCTTCCGTCGTCTTCCGGCCGGTAAGAATCTCCTCCTTCCAAAATGCCGCCGTCTCCTCATCCACGGACGGGTCCACGTCACTCACGTATTTCAAAATGCTCTTCTGATAGTCATCGCAGCGCTTCCAGGCTTCCCTGGCTTCATTCTTCAGCTCCTGCTCCAGACGGTCATAGTTCTGCGTCCGGAAAATACTGCTCAGAATTTTCTTGCGTGCAGGCGTATCCGCAAGAAGAAGCTTCAGAAAATCCCCCTGTGCAATCATCGCAACCTGCATGAACTGGTTTTTATCCAACCCCAGAAGGCCTATGACCTCTGCGGTAACATTGGTCTCGCCCGTCACAATTCGTCCTTCCGGAAATGTCATCACAGCGCCCGGGCTCTGTTTCGTAAAGCCGCTGCCGCGTTTGCTCGGTCTCTCATACTGAGGGTTCCGGCGAATCCGGTAATCCCGGTTCCGGTAACGGAACGTCAGCTCTACAAACGTATCCGTCCCCATTTCCGCATAGGCGGAACGCAGCATATTCCTGTCGCGGTTCTGATCGCTGGCCTCCCCGTACAGTGCAAAAACAATCGCATCAAAAATGGTCGTTTTCCCCGCCCCGGTGTCCCCGGTGATCAGGTACAGACCTTCCCGCCCGAGTTCCTCGAAATCAATGGTTTCAAGCCCTGCATAAGGGCCAAAGGCCGACATCACCAGCTTGACTGGTCTCATACGTACTCCTCCCAGATTTTTCGGATCATCGACTCTGCCGTCTCCCTCTGAAACTGCGACATCGTTCTGCCATTCTGCATTTCATACAAATCCTCCAGAACCTCGATTGGCTTCTTTTCTTCCTCGCCCTCCGCAGCTTCCAGCTTCCTGTCTGCGGAGGTACGCGTATTGTCGTACTCCAGAATCATCAGATTCTCATAAAAACGCCTGCGAAGTCTGGAGATTGCATTCGGCACGTCATTCTCATCCGTCAGAATCACGCGATAGTAGTCCTCTCTCTTCAGGCCTGCTGTAAACTCCGGCGATACCACCATCTCAAAGGATCCACGCACCGTTTTCAGATCTCGCCTTGCCTCCATCGGCAGCAGCTCATATGAAACGACGCCCTTTTCCTTTATCTCAGCAAGGGTCATGCTTTTTTTCTGCTTTTCCTCGGAAAAGGAATATTTCAGCGGCGACCCTGCATAACGAATCGTCTCCCGGCCAATCTGCTGCGGACCATGCAAATGTCCCAGGGCAACATAATCAAAGGCATCAAAGGCTGCTGCATCGACGTTGTCGAGGCCGCCTACATGCTTCTCTTCCGAATCTGTCTCCTCCGGACGATGGCTTCCTGCTGTCACAAACTGATGCACGACAGCAAGATTTCTGGCACTTGGATCCACTTCAGACTTTCTGATCAGAACACGCATCGCATCCTCATAGCTGTCAATTTTCTCATCCGGCCATGCATTTCGGACAAGGGATGGGTGAATATACGGAATCAGATAGACATTCACTGTCCCATACTCATCCGTGACCGGAATGGGGCGTATCCTTCCATCAAAGCGGGGAGAAATATAGACCTGACTCTCTCGAAGCAGCCGCCCGGCATAGGAAATTCGTTCTGCTGAATCGTGATTCCCGCTGATCAGGAAAACGCTCACTCCAAGCTTCGTCAGTCCCACCAGAAAATCATCAAACAGATCTACCGCCTCCGCCGACGGAACCGGTTTGTCGTAAATATCCCCCGCAATCATGACCGCGTCCACGTCGGACTCCTTGATCCGGTCCAGCATCTGCCAAAGGATATACCGTTGATCCTCCAGCATTGGGAAACCGTTGACCCGCTTACCAATATGCAAATCAGCCAGATGAATAAAGCGCATAGAATATCCTCCGCGTTATAGAGCCTGTAAAAGCACCGGATACCAAGATCTCGTCCGACATCTGCCGGACGAGATCCATTTTGATTCAAAGGTATGACACTGTCTCAGACAGATCCTTGCGCGCAGCATGATTCGGAAGCGGTCCTGCCCCCTCTGCCTTATAACCCAGATCGAGAAGCATCAGAATTTCTTCATTCTCCGGAAGCCCAAGGCTCTTCGCCAGAAGATCCGGATCAAAGAAATTGATCCAGCAGCTGTCCACACCCTCATTAGCTGCTGCCAGCATCAGATGCGTGGCAACAATAGCGGCATCCTCTGCACCGGACTGATGCTTTCCACCCGGATAGGTGAACATGTTCCCGGTGTCATACGCCACCGCCAGTACCGTAGACGCGCCATAACGGCACGGAGTTGCCTCATCAATCTTCGCCAGCGCCTCTTCCGATTCGATCACATAGACATGCTGCTCCTGCTGGTTCTTGGCAGTCGGAGCCAGGCGCCCCGCCTCCAGAATTACCTGCAGCTGCTCCGGCTTCACCTTCTCTCCGCTGTACTTCTTGCAGGAATACCGTTTCTGAATAAGTTCTGTAAATTCCATATGTTCTCTTCCTTTCTCTGGCACGGATACTCTCCTGCGTCAGTATGAATGAATCATCTCCTGATCCTTATAGTGTACCACGCAGGCGCTATCCCTCTCTTATCAGTGTTTCTACAAATCCGTTATTTTGTATTCATTGGTGACCTCCTTTTGTATGCGGTAAACCATCGTACTGTGTTCGAAACAACCATAGTATAGTGGCGAATCCACGGTGCTACAAATGTGAGGTCACTTCATATTATCTAACCAGAATCAACCAATATATATAAATGAGAATTGAGATTTCATATATTCCAAGGGATTTAATAATTGTTATATTTTTTTCTGTAGCATAAAAGCTCCGGATTTCTCCGGAGCCTCGTTATCACGTCGCATCCACTATTGCTATACACGTATTCAAGCCTTACCGCTATCGGAGCAGTCACTTCGTAAGCTTACGAATGATTTCCTGAATCTGATCCACCGGAGCCCCCAGTTCACTGGCAATCTGATCTGCGGAATAATGCAGCTTCGTATAATAAACCTGTATCATCCCTTCCAGCTTTCCCTGTGCGAGGCCTTCCAATTTTCCTTCTTCTCTGCCCTTATTCTCAACCTTATCCAATACTGTGCACATACTGGTACCTCCCTTTCCCGGCAGTTCCTGAATAACCTCTTCAAATCTCCGGTCATCCGTCAGAACTGACATTAGTTTTAATGTCTCATCCACATGCTGCAGCAGATCCTCTCTCGGCTTGTAGTCGTTCGTCATCCGCTTCTGCACCAGATAGTCTGCAACATACCGGAAATCACTTCGGAACAGCTTTACCTGCTCCAGTGTCAGAAATGCAATCTCATAGAGATTTTTCATCTCGTAATCACTGACATACGGTTCAAACCCTTTGGGGATATCCATCAGGTCCGTCAGATGGCGGCTGCAATTCCATGGAGTTGTACCAAAGTACAGAACCAATGTGATAACCGGATAAATATGTTCCGGTGTTTTGTTCAACAGCTGTGCCCGGTATGATTGTCCATCGTAGCCGATCTGCCGCACCGGCATAAACTTCTCTGCTTCTGTCTGATGTTCAAAGCCAAACAGGGTAATTGTAGTATTGCCGCTCTTCAGCAGCTTGGATACATCCCTCTCCTGCTCATGAATCTTTCCGTCCGCTTTGTACTGACTCCGGTCCTTTACATTTTCCAGATCATCTGCCGACACTACCTGTTTTCCATCAAAGAGCAGAACGTTCACGATATCTGCAAAGACATCATTATAGTCCGCCAGAATCTTTTCTGTAACATCTTTCTCTGCCACATTTTCCTCACTTACTCTCCGGATCCCCGCCCTATTTCTATTGTATCAGAGCCTCTTCCTGCTGAGCAGTCATTTTTCTGCGAATTTCACTGACATTGTCATTTGTATGTTCTCATTAGTCATATTTTGTTTATTTTCTTGCAGTTTCCGCTTTGCACTTCAAACGGAGAATCTTCCAGAACACTATACTCCGCACAGTCTGCGTGCAACGGCAGCATCCATGTGGTATGTCAACGGTGTTTCGGAAAAGACGATTCAGACTCTTCTCGGACATACTACGATACAGATGACCATGCGCTATTGCCACGATCTGACCACGATGGACGAGAAACGAAACGCGATGGCTCTTGCAATGGCGGTAAACAGCTGACAATTTCATGCTTTGAGTGGTCATTTTATGGCTATGATGTGTTGTTTACAGATTTTACCCGTTTTTACCTGTTTTGAATCTGACAAGGCAAAAAAGAAATCCCAGAAACGTTGATTTCTCAACATTCCTGAGACCCTCCGACGAGGTGCCAACCAGATTTGAACTGGTGATCAGGGTTTTGCAGACCCACGCCTTACCACTTGGCTATGGCACCATTTATGAAACTGCCTTGTGCTTTATGAAGTGCTTCCGTGACTCCGACGGGAATTGAACCCGTGTTACCGCCGTGAAAGGGCGATGTCTTAACCTCTTGACCACGGAGCCTCATAGCGCCCCAAACAGGGCTCGAACCTGTAACACCGCGGTTAACAGCCGCGTGCTCT
>CALEFO010000023.1 GCA_937877165.1 uncultured Lachnospiraceae bacterium
AGGTGATTATGCCGAGCTATACGTTCTGCTCGACCGCGGATGCCTTCGTGCTGAGAGGAGCGGTGCCGGTGTTTGTAGACATTCGTCCGGATACCATGAATCTGGATGAGACGAAGATTGAGGATGCGATCACGGAGCGGACGCGTGTCATCGTTGCCGTTCATTACGCGGGGGTTGCCTGCGAGATGGATACCATTCTGGAGATCGCAAGGCGTCACCATCTGATGGTGGTTGAGGATGCGGCCCAGGGTGTGATGAGCACCTATAAGGGAAGAGCCCTTGGCACCATTGGGGATTTCGGCTGCTATTCCTTCCATGAGACGAAGAACTATTCGATGGGCGAGGGCGGTGCCATTCTGATCCAGGATCCGGACAGAGTGAATGAGGCGGAAATTCTTCGCGAGAAGGGGACGAACCGCAGCCAGTTCTACCGCGGGCAGATCGACAAGTATACCTGGGTGGACTATGGAAGCTCCTTCCTTCCGAGTGAGCTGAACGCGGCCTACCTGATGGCACAGCTGGACCGCGCGGATGAGATCAATGAGACGAGGCTTGCCCGCTGGGAGCAGTATTACCGTCTGCTGTCCCCTCTTGCCAAGGAGGGAAGAATTGAGCTTCCGGTGATTCCGGAAGGGTGCGTTCACAATGCACATATGTTCTACATCAAGACGAAGGATCTGGAGGAACGGCAGGCCCTCATCGGGGCGCTGAGGGAGCAGGGGATTCTTGCAGTGTTTCATTACATCCCTCTTCATTCAAGTCCTGCGGGAAAGAAGTTCGGCCGCTTCCATGGAGAGGATCGATATACTACGAAGGAGAGCGAGAGGCTTCTTCGCCTTCCGATGTACTATTCACTGACGGAAGAGAATGTCAATGATGTTGTATCTGTGATTGAGAAATTCTATCGCAGCTGTTAAATGCTTTTATCCCTCGCGAAGGCAAAATCACGGAGGTGGTTTTGCAGAATGCGGCATGCGTGTACCAGAAGAGACGATCGGAAGAACAGGAGCTGTCAATACGAAGACGGGAGCAGTCAGACAATCGAATACGGACAGAAGGACGGGGAAGGAAAGCAGGAGGCTTTGGAATGTCCTGCTTCCCTGTGTGCTCTGCGCGGTTGCGGCATTTCTGACAGGATGTGTGTGGACGTATTACTACGATCTCAACGATGATTCCCTGATGGCGGAGATCCTTGCGGGAAGCTACACAGGCGTTCCGGCGTTTCGGAATATCCAGAGTTATTTCCCGCTGACCGCGGTGCTGGGCGGATTGTACCGGATGGCAGCAGGCATAGACTGGTATGGCCTTTTTCTTCTGGTGTGCCAGTTCGGATCCCTGGCCATTGTTCTCGGGCGGATTCTGAACAGGGAAGAGAGCAAACAAGCAGAAGTGCTCCGGAAAACGGGAGCTGTCCTGCTGGCACTTCTTGCTGCGGCTGGAGTTTTTCTGTATCATTTTGTCTTCCTTCAGTATTCTGTGACGGTCGGAATGATTGGCTCTGCGGCGGCATTCTGGTTTCTTACCATGGAGCCTGGAGAATCCCGGAAGGACTGGGCAGGGGAAATTCTTCCGCCGGTGCTGCTGATCGGTCTGGGATTTCTTCTTCGCTCGGAGATGATGATTTTCGTCGGACCGTTTGCCGCGCTTTCCTTTCTGATCCGGGCGCTGGAGCTTCCTCTTGGCAGGAAGAAGAAATTCCGATTGATGGGCATTGTTCTTCTTCTTGTCCTTGCGGTGCTGGGGCTCGGGGAGCTCGGCAACCGGCTCGGCTACCGGTCCGCACAGTGGCAGGAGTTCAACCGCTTTTTTGACGCAAGGACCCAGCTGTATGATTTCCAGAAGATTCCGGCCTACGAGGACAACGAGAGCATTTATGAGAGCATCGGTCTGAATGCGGAGGAGGCTGAGCTTATTTGGAACTACAATTTCGGGCTGGATGGAAACATTGATGCGGACAAACTGGAAGCTCTTGCGTCATATGCAAAGGGAAAAGCAGGGAGCGAGAAAAGTACGGGGACACGTCTTCGGGAGGCCCTCTGGGATTACCGCGCTTCGATGACGACAAACGCAGAAGAACCGTATCGGATGATTTCGCTGGTTCTCTATGGCACTGCCCTGATTCTTTCCGTTGGCGTTTTTTTGCGGAAATCGCTGGAGGAGGATGAGAAGGAAAACAATTCCGGCAGGTCCGCGCGCTTTTTCTTCCTGAGACAGGCGGGGTGGATTCTGATGCTGTTTGCCCTTCGGAGCGCGCTTTTCCTGTATCTGTATTACAATCATCGTCCGGTGGTCCGTCTGACGCACAGCATTTATCTTGCGGAGGCGGTGATTCTTCTCTGGATGATCGCGAAGGCTCTTGAGGGAAGAAAGAAGGGAAGCATTGCCGTTTTCCTGCTGCTGTCGCTGGTATTTCTTGCTGCGGCGGGAATTCAGGTGCGGGAAATTACAGAGGAGCAGAACAGCCGCCTTGCAAAGAATGCGCCTTATGAGGAGTTTCTGGATTACTGCAGGGAGCATCCGGAGAACGTCTATCTTACAGATGTTTATTCGACGGTGGACTTCTCTGATCCCCTTTTTGCGGCAGGAGGAAAGCCTGTCAATTATGATCTGATGGGTGGCTGGGCGAGCAAAAGCCCGCTCGAGAGAGAAAAGCTGGAAAATCTGGGAGTCCTTCCACCGGAAACGGAAAATTGCAGTGAAAATGCAGGGAGCTTCGCAGGTGAAACGGCCCCTGCACTGGACGAAATTCTTCTTGCACATGAGAATGTATACGTGGCGGCAGAGACAGGAGCGGATCTTTCCTGGCTTACGGAATACTACGCCGCAAAGGGGCAGCAGGCTTCCGTGAAGGAAGAGGACCGCATCGGGAACGACTGGGTGATCTATTCTGTGGAGTGACCTGGTCAGAGTACAGGGTCACAATTGCAGCCGGTGCTGCCGCATTTGTCAAAAACGCATTCGGTAAAACCGCTGCAGTAGAAGATGTCTGATGACATCTTTTCCTGCTCAGAGTGCCGCCAAGCGGCACTCTGTACACAAAGAGAATTCGCCTTCGCGAAATTCTCTCTGGTATCGCGGATTTTGCCTCAGCGAGGTATCACAATGGAGAAACAGAAAAAAATATATCTTGCAGAGGATGGGAATCTGAAAATGCGTCCACTGACGCTGGAGGATTCCCAGATCATCGTGGATTGGAGAAACAATCCGAGGGTGCAAAGCCGCTACATTTACCGGGAAAAGTTTACTCTGGAAGGGCAGCAGCGCTATTTTCACGAGAAGGTGGAGTCCGGGAAGGTTGCGCAGTTTATTTTCTGTGAGGAGCGCAAATGCGGGGACGGAGCAAGGCTGGATGTTCCGATCGGCTGCGCCGTTCTGGATGATATTCATCCGCAGTACGCGGAGTGCGGTGACTGGATCGGCGAGGATTCGGCGATCGGAAAGGGGTACAGCGCGAGGATGATCCGGATGACCTGTGATTACGGCTTCCGTGTCCTCGGCCTTTCCGATATTGTCTGCCGGATTTTTGAAGACAATCCCGCTTCACGGAAGGGATATGAGCGGGCGGGATTCCGAATTGCAGGGATACTTCCCAGGGTGGAGTGCACCGACGGAGCGCATAAGGACATGTATTTCCTGAGACTTAAGAGAGAAGATTACGGCTATGAAGGAAAATAAGAAAATCAGCTTTGTGATTCCATGCTATCACTCGGAGAAAACACTTGCCGGTGTTGTAAAGGAAATTGACGATACAATGGCAGGATTGTCCTCCTATGTGTATGAGATTGTGATGGTCAATGACGGCTCCGGGAAGGAGACCTGGGAGGTCATCCAAACGCTTTGCAAGGAGAAGACAGAGCGCTTTGGAATCGACCTTGCCCGGAATTTCGGACAGCATGCGGCGCTGATGGCAGGGATCCGCCATACGACAGGGAATATCGTCGTCTGCCTGGATGATGATGGACAGACGCCCGCGGATGAGGTGGGAAAGCTTCTTGATGCGATTCGGGAGGGTGCAGATGTCGCCTACGCAAGCTATGATCATAAGGAGCATTCCGCGTTCCGGAATTTTGGCAGCTGGGTCAATGAAAAGATGCTGGAGAAAATGCTGAACAAGCCTCATGATCTGTACGTGAGCAGCTATTTTGCGATGCGCCGGTTTGTCGCCGATGAGGTTCTCCGGTACCAGAATTCCTATCCCTATCTTCTGGGACTGGTCCTTCGCACGACAAAGAATATCGTCAATGTGCCGGTGCATCACAGGAAGCGTGAGGTGGGAAGAAGCGGCTACACTCTGGGAAAGCTTCTTGCCCTCTGGATGAACGGCTTCACGGCCTTCTCCATCAAACCCCTTCGGATCGGGACGGCAATCGGAGCCTTCTGTGCGGCGCTTTCCTTTGTATATGCCATTTATACCATTGCGAAAAAACTGGTGAATCCAGCCGTTCCGGTCGGATTCTCCGCCCTGATGACGGCCATCATTTTCTTCGGAGGCATGACGATGCTGATGCTGGGACTGGCAGGTGAGTACATCGGGAGAACCTATATTTCTGTCAACAGTGCGCCGCAGTATGTGATACGGGAAGAGACCGGAAAGGAAGAGCAGTAAATGCTGAGAGCGGTAATACAGAAGAAACATGCGGTTTATGCGGGCCTTTTGATCGTCCTTTTGATCGCCCTTGCCACCATCTGGCCGATGCGGCTGTATCGGGAGGAGCACACATTTGCCTCCGGTCTCGATCCGGTTCAGGTCAGTGATGCGGTGACAGAGGATGAGGACGCCGGGGAGTACTTCACGGCGCAGTATGATCATCTGCAGACTCTGAAATTTTACGTGAGCTCCGTGCAGACGGGAAGCAAAGCACAGTTTCAGCTCTTTCACGTTCTGGAGAATGGTGCGATGGAGCTGACCGCCGAGGAAGAGGTGACGCTTCCGGACGAAGTTCCTGCCTATGCGACGGTCTTTGTAGACGCAGATCTTGTCCCGGGAGAAACCTATGTGTACACGGTGCGGGGACTGGAGAAAAGCCGCTTCACGGTGGGCTTCGAATCGCAGGAGGGGGCCCTTGCCTCCGGAAAAGCACCGCTCTACCAGACAGGATTTTATCATGACAGTGGGATCGACGGAGCCGCGCTGAAGACGTCCCTTCAGTACCGGATTGCAGAGACGAAGGGGCCGTCGATGGTCCGCGGTCTTGGTTATACGGCGGTATTTGCAGCGGCCTTTGTCCTGGTGTTCCTTTTCTTCCGGAAGTTCCCGGAGCGGAATACGGTGACATCAGTGCTGCGGGCCATGCAGCTTGGGCTGACGCCGCCAGTCATTCTGGTGTTCGGGCTTGCTTTCCTTGCGGTCTGGCCGCTTAAGCTGTTCGATGGGAGAATACCGGATATTCTTATCTATGAAGCGGGTGTGCTTCTTGGCGGCGCTTGGTGTCTGTACGGTCTCTGGCACAGCCGGGAGGGGATTCCGGACCTTGTGAATGAATCCCTGGCCGGGAAAAACATCTGGCACTACGGGATCATCGCCTGCATCGCGCTGATGATAGGTAAAAGCGCGGATTACATGAATGCCACCAATGATTACATTCACGACACGGCAATGGCGTGGATTGTGGTGCTGATCTGTCTTATTACACTTCTGATGGGAGACATTGCTTCCAACTGCAATGTGAAGACGGCTGCTGTGACGGTGGTCAGTGCCTTGCTTGCGGTTCTTTACAGCGCACACAACTGGATTCCTGCTGCAGCGGATCCGGAGGCTGCCTGGAAGAATTCCGTGACAGTATCAAGAGCGGCTGCCTGCGCCGCAGCTGCGGTGGCAGTGACCTCACTTGTCTGCATGCTGGCGGACAGGATCCGGAGAAAGCAGAAGCCTCTTGCTGGTGTCCGGAAGGGACTCCTTACCGTGGTCCTTCTTTTTACGGCCTGGATTCTGGTTTTCCGGAATACGAGACTCTGGACACCGCTTCTTGCGGGAATCTGGCTTCTGTTCTATCTGCGTTATCGCTTCTGGACGGGGAAAGATCGTCTTCTGCAGGATCTGTGCGAGGGCATCCTTCTGGATTTTGCATTCAAGGTGGCCTACACCATGCTGCACCGGTACTACCTTGCCTATATGTACAGCCGGTTTTCCATGCACTTTCACACGCCGACCGTGACAGCCTATTATCTTGTCATTGTCTGCGCAGCGGCGGTGACACTCTTTGTCCGGAAATTCCGGGGGTGCGCGGGGCTGGATCTTCGGGGGAAGCTTGCAAGGACCTGGAAGGAAGCCTTCTTCCTGGGGCTTGCGTGCTCTTATATGGCCATGAGCCTTACACGGTCCGGCATTGGAATTCTTGCCCTGCTCCTTCTGATCGCAGCCTTCTATCTCGGCAATCTGGGGCCGGAGAGAAAACGCCTCGCCTTTCGTCTGAAAACCGGCGCAAAGACGCTTCTTGCCTTTCTTCTCATCATGGTGCTTACCTTCCCCGTGGCCTTCACCGGGCAGCGGGTGATTTCCACGGTGTATGCGCATCCGCAGCGCTTTACAGAGCTTGAGCCGTATGATGACTGGGTTCTTCGCAATGTAACGTGGAACTGCACAGCGTTCATGAACATTGAAATTTTCATCCGGGACTTCGGCGACCGGATTCTGGGCGGTGAGATCGGATCAAAGATTTATTACGGCAATGAATGGAATGTCCCGCAGGGATATCGGACTGCGGACATCCGGCAAGGGTTGGAACCCGTGCAGGACGGCATGCTGGCCGCGGCAGATGCCGGAAGCGGCATACGGACTCTTGGAAAAATGCTGGGGCAGCCGGCTGCACCCATGCTCCTTGCCACACAGGCGGAACTCGAGGCGGGGTCCATTGATACGGGAGATGTCTCCAACGGAAGAATGGGCCTGTATCTTGCCTATCTGAAGCAGCTGAACTGGACCGGACACGATGAAATGGGCGTTCAGCTGGAGAGCGGTGAGATTGCCGTGCATGCACACAATATCTTCCTGCAGACAGCATATGACAGCGGAATTCCGGCAGGAGTGCTGCTTCTTGCTGTGGTTCTTCTTGTGTTCGGCGCAGCCTTCTCTTATGCGAAGAAACGGGGCAAACAGGACGAATATGCGCTTCTCCCCTTCCTCCTGGTGACCGGATTCGGGCTGACGGGCATGGTGGAGTGGATTTTCCACTTCAGCAATCCGTATACGATCGTGATGCTGTTCGCCATGGCACCGGTGCTGTTCCCTGCACTCGAAGATGCCTGATGGCATCTTCTCCTGCCTGGAGACCGCACACTGCGTGCGCCTGCTCCCGCATCGGAGAATTTATAAAAAGATGAAGATACAAAACGGAGAAAAAAGAGATTGGATGCTGGCGGGGCTTTACGGCTTTGGCCTGTCGGCGGCGTGTCTTGTCGGCGGCATGCTGGAGAAAAACGGCTGCCTCGGAAGACCTGGAGCGGGGGAGCTTTTTTCTTTCGTCCTCTGCTGGCTTCTTGCCGCCGTCCTCTGCCGTTTTTTCTGGAAGTGGCAGGACCGGAGGGCAAAGAGTAAACCGGAGAAAACGAGAAATCCCGGGAAGCTCAGCTCCGTGAAGAATCGTTTCCGGAAGGAAGGGCTGAAGCTTTCCGAAGGTCAGAGGCGGTGCAGAGACTTTCTTTTCCCCTGGCTGATCTGGATGGCCGCGGATCTTATCACCCTTCTTGCCGTGTATCCGGGCTTTTTCGTCTATGATGCCGCAGAGGAGCTTTCGATGGTGCAGACAAGGTGTTTCACTACGCACCATCCGCTTGCCCATGTCCTTCTTCTTGGCGGAATCATTCTTGCCGTGCACAAGGTCCTCGGATCCTATAATGCCGGAATTTTCGTGTACCTGCTTTTGCAGGCAGCGGTCCTGAATGCGGTGTTCACATTTCTTCTCGGGGACATTCGAAAGCGCCGTGCGGGCCGCGTCGTCCCGGTGTTCGCTTTTTTCTGGTATGGCTTTTGTCCCGTCATTACGATGTTCGTCCTCTGCAGCTGCAAGGACGGGATTTTTGCGGCGGCGCTTATCCTGATGACGGTATTTCTTCGTGAAATCCTGACGGAGAACGCAGAGGAAGGCTCTTTCGGAACCGGGGCGGGCTTTGTGCTGTCCGCTGTGGTGATGATGCTTTTTCGTAATAACGGCGTCTATGCCTACGTGGTTTTTCTGATTCTCCTTCTGGCTGTCTTTTCCATTTCTTCTGGAAAGAAAAAAGCACAGGACGGGAAATCTGCGAAAAACCGGAGCAAGTCGGCAGAGACAGTGAAGAAAAGAGCATTGCTGCTTTTTCTTCCGCTTATCCTGTATCTGGGAGCGTCAAAGGGACTGGCATTTTCCGTCTCCGCAACATCGGAGGAGAGTCAGGAGATTCTGACGGTGCCGATCATGCAGCTTGCAAGAGTGTGGAATGCAGATCCGGCTTCCTTCTCCGAAGAAGAGAAGGAAGAGATGCGAGCCCTCATGGTGCCGTCGGATTCCTGGGAGCTGTACAATCCAGTCCTTTCGGATCAGGTGAAAATTCATTTCAATAATGCGGCATACCGGGCGGACCGGAAGGCGTGCTGGAAACTCTGGCTTTCCCAGGGAATGCGTCATCCCGCGTCGTATCTCAATGCCTGGCTGATGACAAGCTATGGCTTCTGGACACCGGGAGCGGTGATCGACTGCTACCGTGGGAATACGGTGTATACCTTTACCTATGGAGACAGCTCGTACTTCGGCTACGAGACAGAGCTTCCGGGTGTCAGACGGAGCCTGATTCCGGCGCTGGATGACTGGTACCGGTTTCTCTCCCTGGATGTGCGGGCGCAGAAGTTTCTGATCCCGGGAGGATTCCTTTCCTGCGGCGTGATGGCGTGGCTGTTTTTCTTTATGCTCGCGACACTCATCCGACAGAGGAAGAGAAGAATTCTTCTTTCCTACCTTCCGGTTTTCCTGGTGTGGCTGACGATCCTTCTGGGTCCGTGCACATTGCCCAGGTATGTTGTATACTTATGGATTGGATTACCATGCTTTCTTGCGGAGATTTTCAGTAAGGAGCAGCGGATGAAAAACAAATACTGCGAATGAAAATGAGGGTGCAAGGGGGCAGGCAAGAGCATCCTTCGGCTTTGAGGAGTTTATGATCAAATCAGAGAACAGGAACGAACAGGATGCCAGACAGCGCTTTAACTATGCGAAGTTCTGGCGCCGTGCGGTTCTGATAGTATATGACATTCTGAGCGTGATTCTGGCAAGCTATCTTTCGCTTCTGATCCGCTATGAGTTCCAGCCGTCGGAGATTCCGGATTATTTCTCACTTCCGGTACTGGAGGCACTTCCGTTCACGATCGCCGTGACCATTGTGCTGTTCTATCTGTTCCGGCTCTATGATTCGCTCTGGGCGTTTGCGGGGGAGACGGAGCTGCAGAATCTGGTTTTTGCCAATGTGGCTGCGGCGATCCTGAATGTTGGAATTCTGCATCTGAACCGGCATGAGACGCAGGCTGTACCGAAGAGCTATTATTTCATGTACATGTTCCTGATGATCTCGCTGACCTTCATCAGCCGGTTCTCATACCGATTCCTGCGCGGTGTGAAGCACAAGAATGCGAACCGCAGCAATGCGACCAATGTCATGGTCATCGGCGCGGGAGAAGCGGGCAACATTATTGTCCGCGAGATTCTGAATTCACATTACTCCACGATGAACCTGAAATGTCTGATTGATGACTCCAAGGACAAGTGGGGCAAATACATTCAGGGCGTCAAGGTCGTCGGGGGAAGGGAAGAGATTCCGGCGGCGGTGCAGGAGTATGACATTGACGAGATTATCATCGCGATTCCTTCTCTTTCCAGAGCGGGACTGAAGGGAATTCTGGATATCTGCAAGGAAACGAAGTGCAAGATGCGCACGCTTCCCGGCATCTACCAGCTGGTGAATGGCGAGGTCAGTGTCTCAAAGCTGCATGACGTCGAGGTAGAGGATCTTCTGGGAAGAGACCCTGTGAAGGTTGATATTGATTCGATTATCGGCTATGTGCAGGGAAAGGTGGTCTGTGTCACTGGCGGAGGCGGCTCCATCGGATCGGAGCTGTGCCGGCAGATCGCGGGGCACCGCCCAAGGCAGCTGATCATCATTGATATTTATGAGAACAGCGCCTATGACATCCAGCAGGAATTAAAGAGAAAATATCCGGATCTGGATCTCGTGGTGCTCATTGCCTCCGTCCGGAATGTGGACCGGATCAATTGGATTTTCCGCAAGTACCGGCCCGACATTGTCTACCATGCGGCCGCGCATAAGCATGTGCCGCTGATGGAGACCAGCCCGTGTGAAGCGATCAAGAACAACGTATACGGGACATTCAACACCGCAATGGCGGCGGCCACCTATGGGACGGAGCGGTTCGTGATGATTTCCACGGACAAGGCGGTCAATCCGACCAACATCATGGGAGCCTCGAAGCGGATCTGCGAGATGATCATTCAGGTGTTCAACCGCCATTATGACTGCAATTTCGTTGCGGTCCGTTTCGGCAATGTCCTGGGATCGAACGGCAGCGTCATCCCACTGTTCAAGAAGCAGATTGCAGCGGGCGGACCGGTGACGGTGACGGATCCCAACATCATCCGCTATTTCATGACCATTCCGGAGGCGGTTTCTCTGGTGCTTCAGGCGGGGGCCTATGCAAAGGGCGGCGAGATCTTCATTCTGGATATGGGGGAGCCGGTCAAAATTCTGGATCTTGCGGAGAACCTGATCAAGCTCTCCGGCTACAAGGTCGGCGAGGACATTAAAATTGTCTTTACAGGTCTTCGCCCCGGCGAGAAGCTCTATGAAGAGATGCTGATGAACGAAGAGGGCATGAAGGACACGGCCAACCGTCAGATCCACATTGGAAAGCCTCTTGAAATTGATGAGGATCGGTTCTTTGTGCAGCTGCAGCGCCTGAAGGAAGCAGCCTATGCGGAATCCCCGGCCATCCGTGAGCTGGTAAAGGAGATTGTTCCGACCTACCGCAAGAACACGGAGGTCAACCGGGAGCGGATTCATGAGGAGATCGAGAGGCAGCAGAAGCGCCTTGCGGATGCTTCGGCAGTGGATGCAAAGCTCCACGAGAACGAGAAGGTACGGATCCACAGGCAGAGCGCTGCGGAAAAGAGGGAGCATGAATAAAAAAATTTATTTGTCCAGTCCTACAATGCACGGGGAGGAGCAGAGGTTTATCGCGGAGGCGTTTGACACCAACTGGGTGGCGCCTCTTGGTCCGAATGTGGATGGTTTTGAGAAGGAGATGGCGGCTTATCTGGGCATCGGATATGCGGCGGCTCTGTCCGCGGGAACGGCGGCGCTTCATCTGGCTGTGCGGCTTCTTGGCGTAGAGGAGGGGGACGTGGTTTTCTGCACCTCTATGACCTTCGCTGCGACCTGCAATCCCGTCGCGTATGAGAAGGGGACGCTTGTTTTCATCGATTCGGAGCCGGACACCTGGAACATGTCACCTGCGGCGCTCCGCAAGGCCTTTGAGAAATACCCCAAGGTCAAGGCAGTGATCTGTGCGGATCTGTACGGGACTCCGGCCAGGCTGGATGAGATCGAGGCCATCTGCAAGGAGTACGACACACCGCTGATCGAGGATGCCGCGGAGGCTCTCGGCAGCAGCTGGAAGGGGAAAAAGTGCGGACGCTTCGGAAGGTTCGGTGCGCTTTCCTTCAACGGCAACAAGATCATCACGACCTCCGGCGGCGGAATGCTGGTATCGGAGGACGAAGAGGCCATCCGGCATGCACGGTTCCTTGCGACGCAGGCGAGGGAGCCGGTTCCGTATTACCTGCATAAGGAGCTCGGCTTCAACTACCGGATGAGCAACATCATCGCCGGAATCGGCCGCGGACAGCTCCTCCATCTGGAAGAACATATCGCGCAGAAGCAGGCAATTTATCGGACCTATCAGAAGGCTTTTGCGGACATTGATGCGATCACGATGAATCCTCTTGGCGGTGCGGACGCAGTCGCCAACAATTGGCTGTCCTGCCTGACGCTGAAGAGAGACTGCGGCGTAAAGCCGATGGATATTTTCGAAGCGCTGCAGAAGGAGAACATTGATTCCCGGCCGATCTGGAATCCGATGCACAACCAGCCGATTTATGAGGGCTGTGATTTCATTGCGGATCCTCATGGAAAAGAGAACGAGACCGGCTCGGTCTGCATGGATATCTACAACCGTGGACTGTGCCTTCCTTCGGACAACAAGAATACCCAGGAGGACATGGAACGGATTATCGGGATCATTCGCGGATTGTTCTGAGAAACCGCTTTTCCGGCAGGCTGAAAGGAAAGAAAACACCATGTACCGCAGATATATCAAGAGATTACTGGATATTATACTGGCGCTAATCGGGCTCATTTTACTGAGCCCGGTTTTTCTGATTTTAATGATCCTGGTACGGGGAAAGCTCGGCTCTCCGGTGTTCTTCCATCAGGACCGCCCGGGAAAGGACGGAAAGATTTTCGGCCTTCTGAAGTTCCGTTCCATGACGGATGCAAGGGACGAGGCGGGAAATCTTTTGCCGGATGCGGAGCGTCTGCCGCATTTCGGCAAGGTGCTGCGGGCAACCAGCCTGGATGAGCTGCCGGAATTCATCAATATTCTGAAGGGAGATATGTCGTTCGTAGGTCCCCGCCCTCTTCTGGTGCGTTATCTTCCGTACTACACCGAGGAGGAGATGCACCGGCACGATGTGCGGCCGGGACTGACGGGGCTTGCACAGATCAACGGCAGGAACGCGTTGAACTGGGAGGCCAGATTCCATTATGATCTTCAGTATGTGCGGACGGTTTCCTTTGCAACAGACCTGAAAATTGTGTTCGGCACCGTGGGAAAGGTCCTGCACCATTCCGGAGTGCAGTCAGGGGCGGATCAGACCATTCCGGATTTGGATGTGTATCGGAGGGAAAACTGCAGCATCGATGCTGATGCACCGGCTGCCTCAGTAAGGAATAGGGATGACAGCGATGGCAGGGCTTAAGAAAATCAGAGTGCTGGAGGAGCCGTTTCCTCCGACGCCGGTTACCCGTTTGTCCGGGGATTATTCGGACAATGAAATCTGGATTAAGAGGGAGGATCTCCTTCCGTTTTCCTTCGGGGGAAACAAGGCAAGAAAGGCTGCATATTTTTACCGGGAAATTCAGGGGCAGCAGCCAGATGTCATCATGACCTATGGCTCCAATTCCTCCAATCACTGCCGCATCATTGCAAACCTTGCAGCATCGCTTGATGTTCCGTGCCACATCATTTCTTCCGGTGAGGAGGAGCACGGGACGAACGGAAGGGAACTGTTCAACCGTGTACTGGTGAAGGACTTCGGGGCATCGGTAGAAACCGTTCCGGTGGAGCAGGTACACGATACGATTGAAAGTCGCCTTCAGGAATACCGGGAGCAGGGAAGAAAGCCCTATTTCATTCAGGGCGGTGGCCACGGAAACGCGGGAACGCAGAGCTATGTCGATGCATTCCGTGAAATTGTGCGGCAGGAAGAGGAAACAGGCATTCGCTTCGATGAAATTTTCCACGCGACAGGAACCGGCTCCACGCAGGCAGGGCTTGTTTGCGGGAGAGAACTGAAAGAGCTGGCAAAAGCCGGACATTCCGGAAATGAGGCAGAGGATCGGAAGGAAGACCTGGCTTCGGGAAAAGAGCCCGGGGCGCGGGAGTACAACCGGATTGTCGGGATCAGCATCGCGAGGCCCTGCCCGCGCGGAAAAGACGTTGTAAGAGAGAGCATTCTGGATTATTACCGGGAGCTTTCCGACAAGCATCCCGGGACTGCGGTGCCACAGCTTCGGGAAGAGGACCTTGTCTTTGCGGATGAATACCGCCTTGGCGGCTACGGGAAGGCAACTCCGGAAGAAGAGGACTGCATCCGCCGCGTAATGCGGACAGAAGGAATTCCGATGGATACCACCTATGTCGGCAAGGCGTTCTTCGGAATGCTGCAGTATCTGCGGGATCACGGAATCCGGAACGAGAGGATTCTGTTCCTGCATACGGGCGGAACTCCACTGTTTTTCGACAAGCTGTAATATGACCGAGGGTATAAAATGAACATCTTGATTCTGAGCGTGGGAACGCGCAATAAGGTTGTGCAGGCCTTTCGCAGGACATTAAACGGAAACGGGCGGGTCGTCGCAACGGACGCTTCGCCTCTGGCACCCGCACTGTACGATGCGGACAAGGCTTATGTGGTGCCGCGCATCACGGCACCAGATTATCTGGACCGGATTCTGGAGATCTGCCGAAGGGAAGAGATCTGCGGTGTTTTCTCCCTGATTGACCCGGAGCTGTCGCTTCTTGCGAGGGAGCGGGCAAGGTTCGAGGCGATCGGCGTCACTCCGGTGGTTTCCTCCTATGAGCTGTGCGAGACCTGTCTTGACAAGTACCGGATGTATGAGCTTCTGAAGAAAGAGGGCATCCGGACGGCAAGGTGCTGGACCAGCGAAGAGGACTTCTGGAAAGCCAAGCAGGCAGGCGAGGTCTCGTATCCGGTCTTCGTAAAGCCCCAGTGCGGAAGTGCGAGTCTGAATATCAACCGGGTGGAAAATGATGAAACGGTGAAGACCTTGTTCGACAACTACGATCATCTCATGGTGCAGGAGCTGATGACCGGACAGGAATACGGATGTGACCTTTATGTTGACCTTGTTTCCGGCAAATGTACGTCACTTTTCCTGAAAAAGAAGATCCGCATGCGCGCGGGAGAGACGGACAAGTCGGTTTCCGTCAGGGATCCGGAGCTGCTTCGGAAGCTGGCTCTTTTTGCGGAGAAATGCGGCTTCCGCGGCATGATTGACATTGACCTGTTCCACGATGAGCACGGAAAGGAAAATGAGACGAGTGAGATTCCGGAGGGAGAGTGGTTCCTTTCCGAGGTCAATCCACGCTTTGGCGGCGGTTATCCGCATGCCTATGCGTGCGGCGTGGATTTTCCCTCCCAGATGATTGCCAATCTGGAAGGAAGAGAGAACCCGGTGAACATCGGGGATTATGAAACCGGAATTGTGATGATGAAGTACAATGAGATTGCGATCCGCCGGGAAGGAGAACTGGCATGAAGGCAGAGATGACAGGCGGGCAAGACAAAGTGAAGAAAACGGTAATGATTCTTGCCAATTCCTCTGGAGGTCTCTACGATTTCCGGAACGAGCTGGTGGAAAAGCTCCTTGGGGAGTACCGCGTGGTGGCAAGTCTTCCGGATGCGGTGAAGACGGACCTTCTGGAACAGGAGGGCGTCATCATCGAGCACACACCGATCAACCGAAGAGGGATGAATCCGGCGCAGGATCTTACTCTGATGCATGCCTATGAGCTTCTGATGAAGAAGTACCATCCGGATCTTGTGCTCACCTATACCATCAAGCCGAACGTGTACGGCGGTTTTGTCTGCCGCAGGATGGGAATCCCGTATCTTCCGACGATCACGGGACTCGGGAGCACCTTTCAGAAGAGCGGACCGCTCCTGTTTCTCGTGGAGAGAATGTACTATGAAGGCTTGAAGAAGGCGGCGTGCGTCTTTTTCCAGAACGAAGAGAATCGCCAGATTTTCCGGAGGGCCGGGCTTGTCAGCGGGAAGGATCGCCTGGTTCCGGGATCCGGTGTCAATACGAAGGTGTGGCAGGCGATGCCGTATCCGGAGGGAGACATCACGAACTTCCTGTTCGTCGGCCGCGTAATGAAGGAGAAGGGAATTGAGGAATTCTTCCGGGCGGCAGAGGTGCTGCATTCGGAGAAGGTGACGTTTTCCATCTGCGGCTACTGCGATGAGGATTATCAGGCACAGCTGGACGAGAGGACGTCTCGCGGGGAAATCATTCAGCTTGGCTTTCATCCGGACATGCATGAGTTCTATCGGGATTGTTCGGCGGTTGTCATGCCGACCTGGCATGAGGGAATGTCCAATGTGCTGATGGAGGCATCCGCCTGTGCAAGACCGGTGATCGCTTCGAATATTTCGGGCTGCCGGGAAATCTTTGAGGACGGCGTCACGGGGTACGGCTTCGCACCGCACTCCCCGGAAGAGCTGATCCGTACGCTCCGGCATTTCCTGACGCTGGACCGCCTGCAGAGAGCTTCGATGGGCGAAGCGGCAAGACAGAAAATGATTGAAGAATTCGACCGTGAGAAGGTCGCGGCCGCATATTTGGAGGAAATCCATGCGGCAATCAAGGGAAAGGCCTGAATTCGGTTACAGCAGACATTCCGGCTTGATACATTCGGAATTTCCTGCGGAAAGCCTTGACGCAGATGCGGAGAATACATCGTACAGAGGTAGAACACAGCGTGAAGAAAATCGCATTTCATTTGAATTGCCTGGTGCATGGAGGCGCGGAGCGCGTGGTCTCCAACCTTGCGAACAAGTTCGCGGAAGAGGGGTATGACGTCTATGTGACCGTGGAGTGGATTGACAGGGATGAATTCCGTCTGGATCCGCGGGTTCATCATGTCAATGTCGGCCTGAAGCCGGAGGATGAGAAAAAGGGCAGATGGGTGAAGTTCTATCTGCGGATCAAATACCTCCGGGATTTCCTGA
>CALEFO010000024.1 GCA_937877165.1 uncultured Lachnospiraceae bacterium
GATATAAAAGTTCTAATTTTCTCTTTCCATCTCACCAAATTTATGCTATAAACATCTCTGGCAAATTTATACTGGTTTTATTGGAAACGCACACTCCTTCAGTGATAACGAACAACACAGTCATTTCATGGAAGGAGTGTTTTTCTATGCCCAAAACAAAGCTTGAGAATTTTGTATTTACTGTAATCATGGCCTTCATCATGGTGTACGCAATGATCTGCTATAACATTGCACTGAATCTTGGAGGAATGCAGGACGCCATCTTCGGAATGGCTTTTGGCGAATTAAGGATCATGTGGCCGATTGCCATTCTTCTGGAGCTGTTTGTTATGGAAAAGCCGGTCATGGCGCTGACCGCAAGAATTACCGATTCGTCAATGCCGTTTATCTGGATTCTGCTGATCCGCTGCTCTCTGACCGTATGCCTGATGTGTCCGGCCATGAGCTTGGCCGCAACAATTCTTTTTAAGAACTGGAGAGAAGCTGGTCTTATTTCCACCTGGTTGGAAACCGCCGCACTGAACTTCCCGATGGCTCTTGCCTGGCAGATTTTCTTCGGAGGTCCGCTTGGCAGACTGTGCTTCCGCGTATTGTTCCGAAGAGGCGAAGAGAAGGCAGTGGCATAATCGTCAAGGCAAAGGCGTCTGTGGACAGAGTCCACAGGCGCCTTTTGTTTTGCAGAATCGCTAAGAACAGCTTCCGGATCAGCTCTCGGAAGAAGCCCCCATAAAGGGCGGGCTGGCCAGAAAGGAAAGGATCCGTTCTACATAGCCCCTCAGAATCTTATCCGGACTGGAATAGATTTCATGCCTGGTTCCGGGGACGACCACATATTCGCAATGCGTTGCCTTTCCCTTTCCCCGTATTTTCTCCGCGAAGCGCTTCAAAGCCGTCAGTGACACATACTGATCGCTCTCCGACTGGAAAATCAGAATTGGCGGCGTAATCCTCTTCCTCCCGCTGCTCTGCAGGTAGAGACTCATCCGGATCGCAGAGAGAAGCCACCCGTAGGAGGCGGCATTCATCTGGAGCTCCGGTCTCCTTCTCCGGATTTCCTGATATCGTGCAAAGCGCGGCTCCGACGAGGACGCACTGTCTTCAAAGCTCTCCTTTCCGTCGTAGGGCTGCTGTCCTGCAACATACCTCTCCCCTTTTCCGAAAAGGCACATACCCTGCGCAATCAGCGCGGCAAGCGGCCACGGAACGTTCCCCGTCAGGGGGCGGATCATCGGAGAGCTCAGAATGACATGAGAAAACAGTTCCGGCTCAAAGGCCGCCGCGCAGGCTCCGATTCCGCCTCCCATGGAATGCGCATACAAGGACAGCGGAAGGTTCGGATGCTCTTCCCTGACCTTCCGGCACAGAGCCAGGAGATCGCACACATAGCGCTTCCACGTATCGACATGCACAAGCGACGGGTCCTGCGTCAGCCGGTAGCTCCTGCCGTGTCCCATATGCTCCGGCACGTACACGTGGTATCCTGCCTGCAGGAAATAGTAAACCAGCTCATCGTATTTCGGCGTGCTCTCCGTAAAGCCGTGGCTGATGACCAGCACGCCCTGCGGATCGTCCGCCGTGTAGCACATGACATGAAGACACTCCTCGCCGGCTGCAGCGTCGCTCCACCTCCCGGCTTGTTCTTCCGGGCCGCTGCAACTGCCTTTCTTCCCTAAGCCGCCTTGTGCCACAGAGAAAAATCTCTCGCTCCGCCGCTTTTCCAGATACGGCTCCGCCTCCCGCTTCATTTCTTCCTTATAATTTGCTTCCGCGATCCATCTCATGCCGCCTGCTCCGCCTTCTGCCCATTCTCAATAATCCCGTTAATCTTCTGTTCGTTGTAGAAGATCAGCAGCACTGCACCGATTCCGCAGAATACCGCCGCGCCGAAGGCCGCGATCCGGTAGCCGGTTCCTGCCTTCGTGCCAATTGTCGAAACCGCTGTGAAAATCAGCATGGAGAGGCTCTGCCCCAGCTTAAATGCAAAGGTCCTCGCCGCGAAGAACATCCCCTCCCGGTTGCTGCCGGACGTAATGGAGTCGCTCTGCGCGATATCCGCCACCATGGCCTGCGGCAGGATCCCGAAAATTGCCATGGGCAGCGCCGCGAAAATCATCAGAACAAAGCCCTGCGCGGTCTCCGGAAGGAACGGAATTTTGCCCATAAAGCCGGTATAGAAAAAGGCGATGCTGAACAGAACGAATGCAAAAAGGAGCATCCGTTTTTTGCCGAATTTCGGTGTCAGCTTATTGACCGGAAGATAAAACAGCACAGACAGTGCCGTCATCCCCACGAAATACAGCGTGGTCATGGTTTCCGGAAGCTTCAGAAGGCTGGTGACGAAAAATGGCAGTCCCGTCTGGAACATCGTAAGCGCAATCCAGTAGAAAATATCCGAGCCGACGAATTTCCGGAATTCTCCGTTGCGGAAGGTCGCTGCCAGGGAACGGAATGCGGATTCCTGCACCGGCACCGTGTTCACATATTCCTTCTCGCGGATGCAGAAAACCGGAATCAGCATGCAGATCCAGGCCGCTGCCGCCATCAGAGTGAAGGTCAGCCGGATCGCGCCGATTCTCCCGAACGCCGGGATGAAGGCTCCCCAGATGGTCGGCGCCAGGTAGGCCACCGCCGTTCCCGCGATGAAGGTGAACGAGATCGCCGTCGAAATGTTCAGACGCTCCTGCTGCGTGTGGCCGAGCTCGGAAATCAGTGCGTTGTACGGCGTGCAGTATGCTGTAATGCAAAGATAATACGCGAGTACCATCACCAGAAGAAAGGCTGCATTGATCCAGCTTTTCTGGTTCACCGGCGACCAGAATACCAGCACGGTCGAGAGAGCCAGCGGAAGGGACGCCCACTTCAGAAACGGGATTCTGCGTCCGTTTTTCGAAGTGCAGCGGTCCGACATGGAGGCAATCATGGGATCCGTAAACGCGTCAAAAATTCTGCCGAGCGCCGTAATGCCGCCGATCACGGTAATGATTCCGAGGACAGCCAGCCCCTGCGGGATGAACACGGTCTGCCCCTGCCCGATCGCTGTCTCGTCCGGCTGATAGAAATACACCAGCCAGTTGGAGATGATTCCGGAGAGCATCGCCCAGCCGAACTGCCCCGCGGCAAACTGCCATATTTTACCTGTCGTCATTTTCTTCATTGTGCTTTCCCCCTTTGCATTTTCCTTTGCTTCTATCCCCTTTTCCTTAGAAGCACTGCTCTGTCTGCGGCCCTGCAAAAAACTTAGATACTTCATCGACATTTACTCAATGAAATCTCGCAGCCTGCGGCTTCTCCGCACCTTCTTGCGAAGCCCCGAACCCGCCGCATCAGACAATTAAGCCTGTAATCCCTGCAGGATGATTCCCAGCATGACCTGCACCTGGCGCTCCCCGTCGACTTCCTGATCCGAGGAAAGAATGTCGCCATTCGCGGCCAGTTTCTCCATCAGCGACAGCACCGTGTGCATCATGGAGAAATATGTCTCATCGACCGTTCCGGTCAACCGCAGGCTTTTGTCTTTCTTTCCCCTCTCCAGAATGCCTGCAACGCCCGGTTTCAGCTTCAGAATTCCGCCTTCATAATCGGACAGCCGCTCCTTCGAAATCTCATATTTCTTCACGAAGACGTCAAACTCCTGCAGAAACTTCAAGAACGGCTTCTGTTCCCGGAAAATATCCCCGAAAACGCTAAGCAGCCTCCGCAGTTCCTGTGCACCGCTCCCGGCGCCTGGACCAAGGCGCCCCAGGTATTCCTCCGAAACCTGCTCCCAGTAAGCCTCCGCCGTCGCGATCACCAGTTCAATCTTTGTCGGGAAATAACGATACACCGTCGCCACGCCGACCCCGGCGCAGTTCGCAATCTCTTCCATGGAGGCATCTTCCACACAGCTTCGCCGAAACAGCTCCATCGCCCCTGCGATAATTCTTGCCCGCTTCTCCTGCGCCTTACGCACTCTTGCAGGAGATGTCTTCTCCGCTTTCCCAGTCATCTTCCTGTCATCCTCCATCGCTTCCCCTGATGTTTTTCTTTATGATAGTGATACTATCATTTTTATATATAACACACAATAGTTTTATCTGTAATTTGTTTTTATATGGAGCATTTTACATTTTGACAATTCCCACAGAACCAGAAACAGACGCGGAGACGGAGAACGCTATGAGACAGTTTCCGCGGAATCGCAAAACCGTTCACTGCTATGAAACAGTTTTTGAAGAATTGTAAAACTGTTCGTTGCTATGAAACAATTTTTGAAATATACTAAAACTGTTCGATAGAGAACCTATGTCTTGCCAGAGGAAACACCCATGATAAAGAGAGAGCATTACCTTTCAAAAATCCGTGAATTTTATGACAGCGATCTGATCAAAGTGATTACGGGAATCCGCCGCTGCGGGAAATCTGTTATCAAAGATCAGATTATTGAAGAGATCCGGCAACAGAACAAGCCGGTTATTTCATTGAATTTTGAAGAGCGTGCCATTTCTTCTGAAATTTCTAATGCAGATGAGTTGGAGGCGTACATCACACAGAAACTGTCTCCCAATGCCAAAACCTATGTATTTCTGGATGAGGTGCAGCTCGTTGAGGATTGGAATCTCGCCTGTCGTTCTCTTCGTTTGAAAAATCTCTCGCTTTTTATCACAGGAAGCAATTCCAAGCTTTTGTCACGTGAATTTACAAAAGAGCTGTCCGGGCGATATGTTGCTTTTTGTATTCGTCCCTTTGTATATAAGGAATTATCGGCTTATGCGGCAGAACTCGGAAAAGAATATTCCATCGAAGATTATCTCATCTATGGAGGATTCCCAAAAATTCTGGAATTTGACACCAGGGCCGCAATGCTCCAATATCTGAATGATCTGGATGAACAGATCATCATGAACGACATCATGAACCGCTATAACATCCGTAAAAAAGAGATTTTCCGGATGCTGACCAACTATATTCTGATTTCCAATGCACGAATTTTCAGTGCCAATGCAACGCAGCGTTTTCTGAAGGGTCAAAATATTATCTGCTCCGTCTCTACGATCATGCGATATGTCGATTATCTGAAGGAGGCATACGCGATTCGAGGCATTTCCCAGTATTCGACACTGGCAAAACGCGAACTGAAATATTTCGACAAAATTTATGATGAAGATGTGGCATTTAACTCCATTCGACAGCGCAATGGCCGTTTTGACATCACACATAACATGGAGAACATCATTTATAACGAACTGATTTATATGGGTTACGACCTGTCCGTATTCAACAAAGCCGGCCGTGAAATTGATTTTCTGGCCGAAAAAGAGGGAAAGCAATACCTGATCCAGGTGGCGTACACCATCGCCGATGAGAGCACCTATAACCGCGAGTTTGCTCTGTTCAATCAGTTGGATCAGTCGATGCAAAAAATCATCATCACCAATGATAATATCGACTATTCCACCAGTACTGTTCGGCATATTCCCTTCCGGGAATTCCTGATGCTGGAAGATCTTCAGTGATATGAAATGCGGCGCTGGCGCGCCATAAATCCGTTCGCCTCATTGCGCTTCTGAGAGCAAG
>CALEFO010000025.1 GCA_937877165.1 uncultured Lachnospiraceae bacterium
CTGACTGTCTACGTAGCTGCGGTAGAATGCAGCGGTTTTCTCGTCCACAGAGACGAGGTCCTTGTGTTCCTGGAAGCCATCATAGAGATTCTTCATATAAGGAACGGTGACATCGCCGGAACCGCCGCCGCCCTTGACATAGTCAAAGGTTCCCTTGCCGAAAAGGGCGATTCTGCTTCCCTTTGCAAGAGGCAGGACGGCGGGATCGTTCTTCAGAAGGACCATGCCTTCCTTCGCCGCCCTTCGGGAGAGCGCAATGTGCTCTGCGGAGGCTGTGACGCGCCGACCCTCATACAGAGGCAGATTCGGCTGATAAAGTGCTCTTGTCCATTTGTTCATAGCTGTGTAATACCCCTCCAGATTTCTGCGACTCGGAGCTTGTGCCTTTCAGAGCTTTGGCCTGCTGACAGGACAAACGGCAGCAAAAACAAGGAATCGCTTTATTGATTTATTGAAATGTATCTGTTCGGCCTTTGATCCCGGGATTTCGCAGGAAAACGCGGGGCCGGAACTGTTTAACCTCATTCTAAGTGGTGGAAGAAGAAAAGAGAAGTGGGGAAAGGCTTGAAAACGGAATAAAAGGATAATGCATTTTGAAAAAAGGGATGTTATAATTTCACCTAAATGCTATAATCCTACAAAAACAATAGGAGTTAATCTTGAGAGATGAATGAACGACTTTTGAATATACTGATTCAGTCTTTCCCGAAAATCCTTCTTCCGGGTCTGATGTACACCATTCCTCTGACGATCCTGGCCTTTGCCATCGGTCTTGTCATCGCGATTCTGACGGCGCTGGTGCAGTTTGCGAACATTAAGGTTCTCAAGCAGATCGCGCGGCTTTATATCTGGGTAATTCGCGGAACGCCTCTTCTGGTACAGCTGTTCGTTGTGTACTACGGCCTTCCCAAGGTGGGAATCCTGATTGAGGCTTTCCCCGCGGCGGTGATGGTTTTTGCCATCAATGAGGGCGCCTACGCGGCAGAGACGATGCGCGCAGCCCTGGAGGCGGTTCCCGCCGGTCAGATGGAGGCAGGCTACTGCGTCGGCATGAGCTGGTGGCAGATTGTCCGCAGAATCGAGCTGCCGCAGGCTCTGCGTACCGCGTTCCCGACCCTGTTCAACGAGCTGATTTCCATGGTGAAGGACACGTCCCTTGCGGCGAACATCACGGTGACGGAGATGTTCATGACCACACAGCGGATCAATGCGGTTTACTATGAGCCGCTTGCCCTGTATCTGGAGGTTGCGGTGATCTATCTTTTGTTCTCGACGGTGCTGACGAAGCTTCAGAGCATCGGAGAGAAGAGGCTCGGCTCCTACGGAAAACGCTGAGCATCGGAAATAGGAGAAGCAGTTATGTCCATGCTGGAAGTAAAGGGAATCAAGAAAACATTCGACGGAAAGACGCAGGTTCTGAATGGGATTGACGTGTCCGTCAACAAAGGAGAAGTCATTGCCATTCTGGGCCCTTCGGGCGGCGGTAAGACAACGCTCCTTCGCTGCATGAACTTTCTGGAAAGGGCGGACAGCGGGAGCCTTACGTTTGATGGAAAAACCTACGACCTTTCGCGGATTACGAAGAAGGAAATCGCGGAGATCCGGTGCAAAACGGCCTTTGTGTTTCAGAACTACAATCTTTTTCTGAACAAGACTGCGCTGCAGAACGTGACGGAAGGTCTGATTGTTGCAAGAAAGATGGAGAAGAACAAGGCAGAGGAGATTGGCCGTGCTGCGCTGCAGAAGGTCGGCATGCTGGAGCGGGTGGACTTCTATCCGAATCAGCTCTCTGGCGGACAGCAGCAGCGTGTCGCGATTGCACGGGCACTGGCAACGGATCCGGAGATCATCTACTTCGACGAGCCGACTTCCGCGCTGGATCCGGAACTGACAGGAGAAGTGCTGGGCGTCATGCGAAAGCTCGCGGAAGAGGGCATGACGATGCTGGTGGTCACGCATGAGCTTGGCTTTGCCAGGAACATCTCGACAAGAACGATGTTTATTGAGGGCGGCGTTGTGGTAGAGGAAGGACCGTCCCGCGAATTCTTCGCGAATCCAGAGCAGGAGAGGACGAAAGCCTTCCTCCGGGCGATTTCGAGCAAGGAAGACTAAGACCCTTGCGATTTGTAATTTTTCCATAGACCCGATACAATAAGTTGTCTCTGTTTACAGAGGCAGCTTATTTTGTAATGTTTGTTCTGCAGGCGGCCAGGATGCGAAACGTTTTTGACTGACAGCATCCTGAATCTCTGGAAGAAATTTCGGGATGTGTCTTGTCTGGAACAGGATACGGGAGACAGATTGTGACGAAATTTGAAGAATACCGGGAGAAATATCCTGAATTTGTGTACCGCGGCTATCATTTCACTATCGGCGCGGACATCAGCGGGAAGAACCCGGAGGAAAAGCTTTGCCGCGTGATTTATGATTTCGAGACGCCGGGGCTGTCGGAGTTTCATCCGACATGGATGTTTCCGGTGCGCCGGGAGGTGACACGGGAGACGGAGAAGATTCTGGGAGAGCTGATCTTCCAGCTCGGCATGGTGGAGACCATCAGCTACTATAAGATCACCTGCCCGAGGAAGGTCCGCATCGAGTGCGGAACTCTCACAGAGGATCAGAGGGCGTGGTGGAGAAAGCTATACTACAATGGCCTCGGAGAATTCATGTATCGAAACGGGATTGAGGTTTCCGAGGAGGAGCTTCTGACGATTGAGTGCAGGACGCCGGAAGAAAAGGGAGAGAAGAAGCCGTATCAGGACCTGACGAAGTACGAGGGCTTTCTGGTCCCGGTCGGCGGAGGCAAGGATTCGGTGGTGACGCTGGAGACGCTGCGCGGACAGGATATTATGACCTATCACATCAATGACGACAGTGCCATTGATGAGGTCATCAATGTCTTCAATCATGGGGAGAACGACTGCAGGGTGCGCAGAACGCTGGATCCCAACATGCTGGAGCTGAACCGGAAGGGATTTCTCAACGGCCACACGCCGTTTTCGGCCATTGTGGCATTTTCCTCGACGATCGCAGCCTTTTTGAACGGGCGGAGGATGATTGCGCTTTCCAATGAGACGAGTGCCAATGAGACAACGGTGCGAGGCTCTTTTGTGAATCATCAGTATTCCAAGAGCTACGAGTTTGAGCAGGATTTCCAGAATTATATCGGGCAGATCACGACGAGCGACATTCACTATTTCAGCTTCCTGCGGCCGCTTGCGGAGATCGAGATTGCGGCGCTGTTTGCGCAGTGCACGGAGTACCACAGGGTGTTTCTTTCCTGCAACCGCGGGAGCAAGAAGGGAATCTGGTGCTGCGATTGCCCGAAGTGCCTGTTTGTCTATATCATTTTGTCTCCGTTCCTGTCGGAACAGGAGCTGATTGGCATTTTCGGGGAAAAGCTTCTCGATAAGCCTTCCCTGGAGAAGGATTTCCGCGAGCTTGTCGGACTGGATGAGAACAAGCCGTTCGAGTGTGTAGGAACAAGAAGCGAAGTGGGATGTGCGCTGAAGGCCTTTGTGGAACAGGGCGGACACAGCCTTTTGACAGATCGCTATGAGAAGGAAATCCTTATGGAGCGTGACTCGCTTGCAGAGTACTTAAGCCGCTGGGAAGAGCGCAATCACGTTCCCAAGGAGTATCTGGAAATTCTGAAGAAGAAGCTTGCAAAGGCCAGGGAGGCAGTTCTTGGATAAGACAATTGCCAGAATGAAAGACAAGAAGATCCTGATCTGGGGGTACGGCCGGGAGGGAAAATCCACGGAGAGCTTCCTGAAGAAATACTGCGCACCTAAGTCAGTGGATATTTTCGAAGGCCCGCGGGAGGGCGTAAAGGACGAGGAGTACGACCTTATTTTCGTAAGCCCGGGAATCTGCTTTGAAGAGGATTCGCCCGCCTTTGACAACCGGAAGTTTACGTCGCAGACGGAGATTTTCCTGGAAGAGTACGGAAAACAGACGGTCGGCATTACCGGAACGAAGGGAAAATCGACAACAAGCTCCATGCTCTGGCGAGTACTGGATGCCTGCAGCGGACGACGGACTTTTCTGATGGGGAACATCGGAAAGCCGTGCCTTGACGTTATGCCGGAGATGGACGGGAACTCGGTCGCAGTGTTCGAGCTATCCTGCCATCAGTGCCAGCGGCTCCAGGTGGATCCGCATGTGGCGGCTTTCCTGGATTTGTTTGAGGATCATCTGGACCGCTACCATACGATGGAACATTATTTTGACGCAAAAAGCGGCATCACGAAGCATCAGACGGAAGAGGATCTTCTGTTCGTGGGAGAACAGGTCCCGCCTCTGGACACGAAGGCGAGGGTGCGCGTGGTCCGGCTGCCGGAAAATGAGCACTATGAGTTAAGGATTCCTGGTGTGCACAACCAGCTGAATGCGGAGTTTGTGAAGGAGATTGCGGTTTCTGTTTTCGGATGCCGTGAGGAAGCAGTCAGGAAAGCGCTTGCACAGTTCGGCGGTCTTCCGCACCGACTGGAGCACTGCGGTCAGCTGGACGGCATTGACTACTATGATGACTCCATTTCTACGATTCCGGAGGCGGCGATCCGTGCAGCAAACAGCATTTCCAATACGGGAACCGTTCTGATCGGCGGGATGGACCGCGGCATTGAATACGATATTCTGATCGATTTCATCCGGCAGCATTCTGAGATACAATTCATTCTGGCGTATGCGTCCGGCAAGCGGATTCTGGAGTCGGTCAAGGACTGCCCGAATGTGCACTATGTGGAGGATCTTGCGGCACAGGTTGCGCTTGCGAAGAAGATTACGCCAAAGGGAAGGGCTGTGATCATGTCCAATGCGGCAGCCTCCTATGGGTATTTCAAGAACTTCGAGGAGCGCGGGGAGTACTTCCGGAAGCTGATTGTTTCCGGGTAAGGCTTTATGAACCGGTTCGCGGCAGTTTGCGAACCGGTTGGATTTTCCGATGAGAATCTTCGGGTGCCGGGTCGGCATCCGGTTTTATATGCCGCGGAATGCGGAGAAGGGGGAATCGAAATGAAGAAATTTTTTGAGGAGTTCAAGGAGTTCATCAGCAGAGGAAACGTACTGGATATGGCAGTCGGCGTCATAATCGGTGCCGCGTTCAAGTCCATCGTGGATTCTCTTGTGGCGGACATCATCAGCCCGCTTCTGGGACTGTTCGGCTCCCACAATCTGGACGCGATGAAGCTGGTCATCAAGCAGGGCGCGACGGAAGATGCAACGGTCTGCCTGAATTACGGAAATTTTCTGTCCTCGATCATTAACTTCGTCATCATGGCGCTGATTTTGTTCTGCATCGTGAAGGCGTTCAACAACTTCCACGAGAGGATGAATGCCCTGCAGGGAAAGAAGGACGAGGAGCCGGCAAAGCCCGCAACCAAAATCTGCCCGTACTGCAAGAGCGAGATCGCTGCAGACGCAACGAGGTGCCCGCACTGCACGTCACAGCTGACTCAGTGATTTTTATGGAATGACATCCGAAGACTGCGTCCGGGTGCTATTTCTTGCAGATGGAATTTAAGAGACGGCAGAGAGGAGATGCGGATGTC